>NZ_JALNUM010000135.1:0-15697 GCF_026540795.1 Methylobacterium sp. GC_Met_2 | reverse complement strand
CAGGTGATCGCCGCCGGATTGCAGGCCCGCTGGTAACCTCGGCGGGCAGCATCGGCGATGCGGTCGCCCATGCGTGCGACCAAGCGGCTCTGGAGCCCGTTGAGGTTTCGTCCGCCGGTCGCCACAATCGCTCCGCATGGACCGCCCGCACCTTGACGGTCGCTTAACCATTCGTCCGTCCTACGCTGCCTAGGATGATCCGGCTCGAGGGAACGGATGGGCTTGCATTTTGGACGGCTGTGTCGTGCGGGCCCGGCCTTCGCTGTTCTCCTACCGTTGCTCGCGTCAGGGGCCTGTGCCGGCCGGCCGACCGGCGTGCTTTTGCCCGTCGCCGTGACTGGGTCGGTTCCTGGCACCTCACGTGTCGACATGCTGGTGGCAACGACTCGCAAGTCGGCCGCCGACCGGGGGGTGCTGTTCTCGGGTGAACGCGGCGATGCGGTCTCCTACACGGATCTTGCCGTCTCCATCCCGCCGAACACCACCCGGCAGCCCGGCACGGTGCAGTGGCCGAAGTCGCTGCCCGGCAACCCCGCGACCGATTTCGTCGCCTTGCGCGCCGATCCGGTCGACCGCTCGAAGGTCGCGGCCTGGACCGGCCGCGCCGTCCGGCGTGGGGCCAAGCGCCACGTGCTCGTGTTCGTCCACGGCTTCAACAACAAGTTCGAGGACGCAGTCTTCCGCTTCGCGCAGATTGTGCATGACTCGGGTGCCGAGGTCGCCCCGGTTCTGTTTACTTGGCCCTCCAAGGGGTCAGTGCTCGCCTACGGCTACGACCGGGAGAGCACCAACTTCTCGCGCAACGGCTTGGAGACTCTGCTGCGGGATTTGGCCAGGGATCCGAATGTTGGTGAGATCACTGTACTCGCCCACTCCATGGGCAACTGGCTGACCCTGGAAAGCCTCCGCCAGATGGCCATTCGCGACCGGCGCGTGGCCCCTAAAATCCGCAACGTCATCCTCGCCGCCCCCGATGTCGACATGGACCTCGCCCGCGAAGCGTTCCGCGACATGGGGCCGGACCGGCCGCGCCTGACGTTGATGGTGTCTGGCGATGATCAGGCTCTGGCGGTGTCGCGGTTGGTCTGGGGCGACAGCGTCAGGTTGGGCGCCATCGACCCGAACGTCGAGCCATACCGGTCCGAACTCGAACGCCAGAAGATCGGTGTGCTGAATCTGTCGACGGTGAAGGGCGATGACCCGCTGAACCACGGCAAGTACGCCTCCGGGGATGTCGTCGCCCTGCTGGGCAAGCGCCTCGCCGACGGACAGCCGATCTCGGATGGACAGGTCGGCATCGGTGACCGGTTGGTGAGCGCGGCTGCCGGAGCTGCCTCCACGGCCGCGACCGGGGCGGCGCTGGCAGTTGCGGCCCCGGTCGCCATTGTCGACCCGCAGACCCGCGAGACCTTCGGCGAGCACCTGTCTCACGTCGGCTCCGGCCTGCGGGACACAGTCGGTTCGGCGGTCGACCTAGCGGGCGCACCCGTGCGGGCCATGACCGGCAGCCGCTGAAGCGTCGGATCGATCGGTAACGAGAACGCCGGGCCTTCCGGCATCATGGGGAACGGAAAATGGCACGCACGGTTCGACTGGTCGTTGCGGCGGCGACGTTGGCATGGGCAGGCGCCGCGCACGCACAGGGGCTGGAGCGCGGCGCGCAAGAGGGGGCAAACCGGGGCGCCATGATCGCCGGTCCCTTGGGCGCCGTCGTCGGTGGTGCGGTCGGGGCAGCGGTGGGAACGGCTAACGGCATCCTCGGCATCGACCGACGCGAGCGCTTCCGCATCTACGCCACGGGCGAGCGTCGTCCGTCCTTCGCCTATTCCGGCCCCGTGAAGGTTGGGACCGTCCTCCCGGAGGATGGCGTCGTCTACTACGATGTTCCCCCAGAATTCGCCCTTCCGACGTACAACTACACCGTCGTGAACGACCACCCGGTTTTGGTGGACCCGCGCACCCGACGGGTCGTTGAAGTTATCGACTAGAGCGCTCTCCGCCGAAGTGGGCCCGGTTCGGCGTAAGAGGGCGCGCGAGAACAAGGGCTTAGAGCCGTGCTCGATTGCAACGCGATCGGGCACAGCTCTAGGCGGGACCTGAACCGCGGTGGTGACCTGCGGGCGAAACCGGTTCATCACCGCGTGGAGCTCGTCCAAGGCCACTGGCTTGTGCAAACAATCCACGACCCCGCGCGCCGGCCTGCATCCGCGCATCGAGGACCGTCGCCATGAGGACGGGTGTTTTGCGCAGGGCTGCGTCGGCCTGGATGGCACGGAGGACCCGACGAGGTCCTGCTTGACCCGGAGGTCGACAAGCACGTCCGGGCACAGGACCGGCTTCGCGGTCCTGAGACAAAGGCCCGACAGGCTGCCGCCGAGTTGGGCTCTGCGGCAGCAGGATCTGGTAGCCCTTGTGCGCCTTCTGCCGGAGACGTCGCCCGCGATTGCGCGCGACGCGCGCTGGCGACGTTACTTCAGGCGGGTGGCAGCCCAGTCGATGTGATCGGCCATGAAGGTCGAGATGAAGAAGTACGAGTGGTCGTAGCCCTCGCGCATGTTGAGGGTCAGCGCGATGCCGGCCTTCTTGCAGGCTTCCTCAAGCAGCCAGGGACGCAGGCCATCCTGAAGGAAGCTGTCGGCGGTGCCCTGATCCACCAGGAACTCGGGGAAACGCTTGCCGTCTTCGATCAGCGCGGTGGCGTCGTGGGCGCGCCAGGCGGCTGGGTCGGACCCGAGGTACTTCTCGAAGGCCGGTTTCGACCAGCCGGCCGTGGAGGGCTGGGCGATCGGCGCGAAGGCGGAGCAGGACTTGAAGCGCTCCGGGTAGGTCAGCGCGATGGTGAGCGCTCCGTGGCCGCCCATGGAATGGCCGAAGATGCCTTGACGGGCCATGTCGGCGGGGAAGTTCGCCGCGATGAGCGCCGGCAGCTCCTCCGTGACGTAGCTCCACATCTTGTAATTCTTCGCATAGGGCGCCTCGGTGGCGTCCAGATAAAAGCCGGCACCGGAGCCGAACTGCCAGTTGCCCTCCTCGTCCGGGATCCCCGGGCCGCGCGGGCTGGTATCCGGGGCCACGATGATCACGCCATGCTGAGCGGCGGCCGCCCGATACTCGCCTTTGTCCATGACGTTGGCGTGCGTGCAGGTGAGCCCCGACAGGTACCACAACACCGGGACCGGACCGTTCTCGGCCTGTGGCGGCACGAACACCGCGAAGGTCATCGGGCATCCCGTGGTCTGGGCATCGTGCTTGTAGACGCCCTGCGTGCCGCCATGGGCGCGGGCCTTCGAGATGGTTTCCATGAGCTTCGATCTCCTGCTCGGGAGGCGAAAGCCGCGCTCCGGGGCCGGATGGCGGGCTTGGGATTTCGATACTACGGGGCGGCGCGCATAGCCGTCGGCTTGCCCGACAGGAACGAGGCACCGGTCACCGGGACCCCGCCCCTGAAGAGCGGGGAGCCCCGGATCGGATGGTCTCAGTAAACGACAACGGAACGGATCGACTTGCCTTCTTGCATGAGGTCGAAACCGTGGTTGATGTCTTCCAGGGGCATGGTGTGGGTGATGAGATCATCGATGTTGATCTTACCCTCCATGTACCAATCGACGATCTTCGGCACGTCCGTGCGCCCGCGGGCCCCACCGAAGGCAGATCCCCTCCAGACGCGGCCGGTGACGAGCTGGAACGGACGGGTCGAGATCTCACGGCCGGCTTCAGCCACGCCGATGACGATCGACTCACCCCAGCCGCGATGGCAGCACTCGAGCGCCTGGCGCATCACGTGGACGTTGCCGGTGCAATCGAAGGAGAAATCGGCGCCGCCGCCGGTTAGATCGACGATGGCCTGGACCACCTTGTCGGTGCCGACCTCATTCGGGTTGATGAAGTGGGTCATGCCGAACTTGCGGGCCATGGCCTGCTTATCCGGGTTGATGTCGACGCCGATGATCTTGTCGGCCCCGACCATCCGGGCGGCCTGGAGGACGTTGAGGCCGATGCCACCGAGACCGAACACCACCACGTTGGCGCCCGGCCAGACCTTGGCGGTGTAGATCACCGCGCCGATGCCGGTCGTCACGCCGCAACCGATGTAGCAGATCTTGTCGAAGGGCGCGTCTTCGCGGATCTTGGCGAGCGCAATGGCCGGCAGGACCGTGAAGTTCGAGAAGGTCGAGCAGCCCATGTAGTGGAACACGGTGCTCGCACCGCCAGGGCTGCCGCCGGTGGAAACGCAGGAGAAGCGGCTCGTGCCATCCGGCATCACACCCTGCCCCTGGGTCGCCCGGATCGCGGTGCACAGATTGGTGCGCTGCGACAGACAGGACTTACAGTTGCGGCATTCCGGCGTGTACAGGGGGATCACATGGTCGCCGGGCTTCAGCGTGGTGACACCGGCGCCGACCTCACGGACAATACCTGCGCCTTCATGGCCGAGGATCGCCGGGAACTTACCCTCGGAATCGAGACCCGAGAGCGTGTAGGCATCGGTGTGGCAGATGCCGGTGGCCATCAACTCGACGAGAACTTCGCCGGCCTTGGGCCCCTCGATGTCGATGGTCTCGATCGTGAGTGGCTTCTTGGCCTCCCACGCGACTGCGGCGCGAGTCTTCATCAGGTCTTCCTATTATCTGGATGATGACGGACGGCGCCGAACTGCCGACTCTCCGGTGCACCTCGCCTAAGGGCAGGGCACCGGACGGTCCGAAAATCTGCCGCGTGTGTGCTGCTTCTGACGCCAAGATGCAATGTCCCGCCCCCGTGTTCAGTGCATGACCCCGGCGTTCGGCAGGATTGGGAAAGGGGGCGCATCCGCCCCGCTCGAGCCGCACGCCCATGCCGGAACATGGGTCGCGCAGTGCCTGTGACCCGTGCCGCTGGGGCCGGGCCAAATCACCGTTCACTCAGGCAAAGCAGTCGACCGTCCGGCAGCTTCGGCTCGGGGTCGGAAGCGGTGGTCACCCGTTGTGTCGCTGTCCGTGACGGCAAGGCTGATACGGAAGGGACAATCCGCTGGAGCAGTCGCCCCCGTGTGGCGCGCTTGTCTGGTTGTAGTGGTCAGGCGCTGCTAAAACCCTGCGCGCCTGCGACGTCAAAGAAAACGACACGGCCGGGGAGGTCGGATATGGCGACAACGAGCGTTCCCACCGAGTTGCCGGGGATCGAACGTCGCACAATGCGCGCGGTCGGCTGGCGCATCGTGCCGTTCCTCGTGCTCTGCTACTTCATCGCCTATGTTGATCGTGTGAATGCAGGCTTCGCCGCGCTCACGATGAACAAGGATCTCGGTCTTTCCCAAGCGATGTTCGGCATCGGCGGTGGCCTGTTCTTCGTCGCCTACGTGCTGTGCGAAGTGCCGAGTAATCTCGCGATGGAAAAGTTCGGCGCGCGGGTGTGGATCGCGCGGATCATGATCACCTGGGGCCTCGTCGGTGCGGCGATGGCCTTCGTGGTCGGCCCTTTCAGTTTCTATTTCGGCCGCTTCCTGTTGGGCGCAGCCGAAGCCGGGTTCTTCCCCGGGGTGATCCTCTACCTGACCTACTGGTTCCCGAAGGCATACCGGGCACGGATCGTTGCGCTGTTCATGGTCGCGATCCCGATCTCGTCCTTCCTGGGCTCGCCGCTGTCAGCCGGGCTGCTTCAACTCGACGGCGCCGCTGGCCTGCACGGCTGGCAGTGGCTGTTCATCGCGGAGGCAATCCCCGCGGTGCTGCTCGGGCTCGCCGCTCTTTTCGTGCTCCCAAGCCGGCCGGCAGAGGCGAAATGGCTGGCGCCTGAGCAGCGCGCTTGGCTCGAACGTCGGCTTGAGGCGGACAAGGTTGGCGCTGCACCGGTGGCGCACCACCTGCCGCTGCTGAAGGTCCTGTCGAACAAGTACGTCTGGGCGCTGGCGCTGATCTATTCGGGCTCGTCGGCCACCAGCAACGCGCTTTCCCTCTGGCAGCCGCAGATCCTCAAGTCCTTCGGGCTCTCGAACCTCGAGACCGGCCTCCTCAACATGATCCCCTTCGGCATCGCCTCGGTGTTTATGGTGTTCTGGGGGCTGCGCGCCGACAAGTCGGGCGAGCGGGTCTACAGCACGGCCCTGCCGCTGGCACTGACCTGCCTGTGCCTCGCCGCCACGAACCTCACCAGCTCGCTCACCCTGACGATGGTGCTCCTGAGCTTCACCCTGCTCGGCAATTACGCGATCAAGGGGCCGTTCTGGGCCATGGCCACCGAATGGCTCTCGGCCGGCACCGCGGCGGCGGGGATCGCGGCGATCAACACCCTCTCGCATCTCGGCACCGGTATCGCCTCGTGGCTGCTGGGCGTGATCAAGGACGCCACCGGCAGCTTCCCCATGGGGCTTCTGCCGCTCGTCGTCCTCACGGGCGCCGGCAGCATCATGACGATCATCCTCGGCCGCGGCAGCCGCGCTCAGGCGAGCGCACCCGCCCCCGCGCCAGCCGAGTAGTCGCCATGATCTCGCGACGGATGTTCCAAGGGGGCATCGCAGCCGCCGCGCTGAGGCCGCGTTTTGCGATGTCCGAGCCGATCACAGCGATCGACAACCACGCGCACGTCTTCAAGCGCGGCCTCAAGCTGGCACCATCCGTTCGCTACGCCCCGGATTACGACGCGACGCCCGAGGACTACATCAAGCTTCTCGACGCCAACGGGATCTCCAGCGCAGTGCTGATCCAGCCGAGCTTCCTCGGCACCGACAACAGCTACATGCTGGATGCGCGAAAGACATATCCGTCGCGCTTCCAGTGCGTCGCGGTCGTCGAT
Organism: Methylobacterium sp. GC_Met_2; assembly: GCF_026540795.1. Taxonomy (NCBI): domain Bacteria; kingdom Pseudomonadati; phylum Pseudomonadota; class Alphaproteobacteria; order Hyphomicrobiales; family Methylobacteriaceae; genus Methylobacterium; species Methylobacterium sp. GC_Met_2. Next base: position 8,926 of record NZ_JALNUM010000135.1, on the reverse strand, counting down.
CCCGGCATCTCCGCCGTTGAGCTTGAAGCCCTGGATGCCGCGGGTGTGGTTGGCGTGCGCCTCAACCTGATTGGCCAGCCTGACCCGCAACTCGCGAGCCCGGCCTGGCACAGGCATCTCGCGCATCTCGCAGCCCTTGACTGGCATGTTGAGATCCAGGCCGAGGGGCGGCGCTGGCCCGACCTGCTCTCGCCCCTCCTCGATGCGGGGGTGAACGTGGTAGCCGACCATTTCGGAAAGCCGGATCCCAAGGCGGGCGTGAATGATCCCGGCTTCCGCCGGATCCTGGAAGCCGGGCGCACAGGCCGTCTCTACCTCAAGCTGTCGGGCCCCTACCGAAACGGGCCTGATGGCGACGCCATTGCCAGGACGGCGATCCCGCTGCTGCGCGCGCATCTCGGCCTCGATCATCTCGTCTGGGGTAGCGATTGGCCGAATACAGGGTTCGAGGGCAAAGAGCCCTACGCTGCAATGCTGGCCAATCTCGCGACGTGGCTGCCCGAACCTGCAGATCGTCAAGTCGTGCTTGTGGACACGCCAAGGAAGCTCTTTCGGTTCAACGCCGCATGAGCTCGTGGCGCTTGCCCCCGAAGTGGCAGGGGAAATTCTAAAGCGCACCTCGGTGAGGATGGTGCACACAGCTTTGTCGGCGGGCGGCCATAAGGTCACCCGCACCGGACGGGATCGATCCCTCAGGCAACCTTCGCCTCCTGAGGCTCCGCTCTGGTGAGCCCACGCTGGCGGGCGACGGTTTCCGCGCGCCCGTTGCGCATCAAGCGTCGCCTGACGCCCTGCCATGTGATGGCCGGCACCGGCGCGACGGGATCGATAAGGGCGCTCAGGGCTCGCGTGTAATCCAGGACCAGACCGGGGGTCCACGTCATCGCGCCCGCGCCATTGCGCATGAGCGCGGCCGCCCAGAATTCCGGGCTCAGCACCGCGCGCGCCAGTCTGCGCCACGGCCGACCATCGCTGCAAAAGTTGCCCTCGACAGCAGCATCGAGGGCGTCAACGACGCACGTCGAACAGTTCCGGCCGACGAGGTTGTAGGTCGCATCCCGGCGATACCTACTCCAGAACGCGCGGAGGCGACCGCCGTCGACACCCTGAAGGGTGACCGTCACGGTCGCCTCGCACCAATCAGCTGCCTCTTCGCGGTAGCTCCGCAGGAAGCGGCCCGGCACGTCGTTCTCGGGACCGGCGCGCAGGATCGCCCGCAGTTTGTCGGGCGACCGCTCGATCTCCACGGAGGGGTAATGGCTCATATAAAGGGGGTCTTCCCAAACCAGGTCTGCGCAGGAGCCGGCCGCTCCCTTCGCACCCGCCAGTTCCAAGGCGGCGTGACCGGTGGAGAGGTGCCCCACCCCATCCACCGAGATGACGTAGCGGTGAACGAGCCGGCGTCGGGTGGGAATTGTCGCCGTCCCGGTGGGCGTCCAAACATAGATCTTGACGGTGTCGGACCCGCTCGCCTGCTTGGATGTATCGAAGAAATTGGGCGGGCGCCGTAGGCGTAGGCCGCGGACCATGACCTTGATCCCGGACAGCATCAGAAAGGCACCGATGCTGAAACCGACCGTGCCGGCATACCACGTCGGGTATGGCTGCAGGGTGAGGATTCCCAAGAGGATGCCGAAGCCCCCATGCACCACCGACCCGTGCCAGCCGGGAAAGCGCAGGACGTGAGATAGGACGACCCGCGTCAGGCCGTCGAACAGGAAGGCGGTACCGAACAGCATCGCAAGGAGGAACGTGCTCGAGGCCGAAGCGAGCATCGTCAGGACGGCCACGACGAGGAGTATCGCAGCCTTGAGCAAGCGCAGCCGTCGTGCAGCCCCGGTGGCAATCAGGCCGCGTACTCCCGAGCTCGCTGCCTCGAACACGAGGAGGAGGCCGAACCAGCGATCCGGAATGTGCGTGGCGCCGTCGAGGGCATCGATCACGAGGGCGCCGCCGAGTCCCGTCCAGATTAGGCCCACGCCGGCGACGATCCCCCACCGGTTATGGACCGCCTCGCGTCCCACCAGAAGCAGCCACAGAGGGAGGGCTCCAGGGCTCGTCGGAGCGCTAGACTTTGCGGACAGCATTGCTTCGACAGGATCGCCCCCGCGTCTGGCTTCGGCGAGCCCAAGGTGCCTCCGCCCTTTTGGGCTGATGGACCCTGGGGAAAGCGCGCCATCGCCGGGTCGATCGGGCGACGCCTCCCCCGTTCCGACATTGATCTGGTGGCTCGGCGTTGAAGACAACGTCACGCGAAAAACCCCCGGGCGCGTCATTGCTAGCTAAGCGAAGAGACGGGCTAAAGAGAAGACGATTGAAAAAGTCGACTACCTAGATCCCGTCTCGGATACTTTTCCCCCGATGGGAGCTTCGTCCAAAACAACTTTGCCGCAACGCGACCTTGACCGTTCAAGGGGACTGATGCGTGCCCGATCAGTCGACCAAAAGAGCGCTGAAATGCCCCTTCGAGCTCTGACGAGCCCGCGGGTGATCCTACTTGAGATGGTAGGCAACGCCCGCGATCAGAGCCTTCTCCTCAGTGTTGAGTGTCTTCCGCGGATCGCCGCCGAACTTGTTGTGCCAATACTGAAAGCCCACGAACACCTCAACCCGGTTGGGCGTGTTCTCCAGCAGCTGCCCGACATCCAGCACCAGGTTAGTCTGCGAGGCGAATTCCGTCCGCGTGTCGAACTGGTTGACGTTGCCGTAGCGACCCTTGGGTAGGATGATGGTGTTGAAGCCGGCCAGCGCCAGGGGCAAGCCGGTGAAGGCCAGTGGGATGGTGTAGGTCAGCTCAAATTCCGGCGTCATCTTGTACTCGACACTGCGGAAGTGTGAGTAATCGAAGCCGGGAATCGCCGCCGGTATGTCCCCGGCTTTCGGCGCAATCCCGGCGAACCCATTACGGGAGAATTCCTTGTAGCCCTGGACCTTCAGGTTCACGAACCCGGCCGGCACGTCAAACGCAAAGCTGACTCCGAAGGTGCCGGCGCGCTTCTCGGAATCGAATTTTGTGTCCTTTGTGTTGATGTCGGCTCCGAATGACAGGCCGATATCTTTCACGAGACCTGGAATTGCGAAGACGTTGGTGTCAAAGATCTTGTTCGGGCTCAGGACGCCCCGGTAGATCAAGTAGACCTCGGTCGCGCCGTAACCCTTGTCCTTAATCACCTTGTCGCTCGCCGGGTCTTGATGGCCGGATCGGAGAATATCGAGGGAAATCAGGTTGGTGCCGTAGGCCCAGGAATTGGCGTGGAACAGGTTGACCACATTCTTGGGCACCTCAACAGGCTCCCCGCGGCTGCCCGGGCGTTCCCGGAAGACGCCGGGCTCCGCGGACGGTCCCTGGAAGCGGTAGCTGACCACGGTGTCGGAGAACGAAAAGAACGACGGAGGCGGGGCGGCCATCACGGTCGCGGCGGCGACAGGAACCCCGGCCTCCTGCCGATTCGGCCCGGTCGAGGCCCATTGAGTCGTGCTGAGCGTCTGGTCGAGGGCTTGGGCGGCGCTCGTCTGAATGTTCGTGCTTGCCGCCGTCTCGGATCGGGCCGCGCCGATGCCGGCCATCAGCGACGCCGCGATCAGCAGGCCCGCCCGGGGCATCCCGACGGTCATGGATCCTCGCTCAGCCCGGCCGGCGGGTCGGGCCGGGGCGATCCGTGCGACCTGGTTCGTCACAGCACTTTCCAGAAGACCAGGATCATCACCGCATAGGCCGCGGCCAGCAGGCCGGCGCCCTTCAGGTCCACGGCCGCCTGCTTGTCCCCGGCGGGTGCCAGCCACCAGCCGAGCTGCTTAGCGGCGAACGGCACGAGCCGCGCGGTGATCAGGACGCTGACGACGTTGCCGATGAACAGGGCAAGGGGGAAATCCAGCTTCAGGGTTCCCGCCAGAAACGGCGTGCCGATCAGCAGGCCCCAAAGGAACACCGTCGGGTACAGCGTCAGGAGGACGATCATGTTCATCTTCCAGGCCGGGGGCGCCGGAGCACCCTCCGGCGTCGCGTTCCGGAACCATTGCTCGAAGCCGCTCTGCACCATCCGGGTGTGGAATTCCGCCGTCAGCGGCGCCGCCTGCTCGACCAGGGCCTGGCGCTCCGGGGAGTTCAACCAGGATTGCAGATTGGCATCACTGTCGAACCGCAGGATCGCGACGAAATCCTCCTGCACCCCCGGCACGGCCGGCTCGAGCCGGTAGCCCTGCAGGCCGGGCGCCTTCGACTGGGCAGCCGCGACCTTCCGCTCCCAGCGGAGATATTCGGCCTCCATCCCAGGCTTCACGCGGGTGCTGATCACCGCCGAGACCGGGGCGGTACGGGCCGCGCTGGCATCGTCGGTGACGATGTGGACATCGTCACGGCCGACCAGCATCGGGGCGGCGCCCTCGATGCGGGATTGCCGCTCCGGCGAGCCCAGCCAGTGCCGGGCATGGTCCAGGCTGTCGAAGCGCTGCAGGATCACCCAATCGACCTGCAGCGGCGGGTGCGGCGGCATCAGCCGCTGCTCGATGAAGCCCGGAAACGTCGCCACCACCGCGCTGGTGTCGCCCTGCCACCGGGCGAAGGCGTCGGCGCTCTCCGGCCGGACGGTCGTCTGGGTGACGATGCTGACGCTCGCCGCTGACGTGCTCATGCGCTGGCGAGCTTTTCGAACAGGCGGTCGGGGGTGAACGGAAGATGGGCGAACCGCACCCCGGTGGCGTCGGCCAGCGCGTTCGAGACGGCCGGGGCAACCGGGTTGATGCCGCACTCGCCCTGTGATTTGGCCCCGAGCGGCCCGATCGTGTCGACCGTGTCGGCGAAGAAGATGTCGGTGTGGGGCGTGTCCGCGAAGGTCGGGATCCGGCAGTTGCGCAGCTGCGGGTTGACCATGCGGCCGTCGCCGTCATGCACCATGGTCTCGACCAGGGCCCAGCCGTAGCCCATGCCGACCGCGCCATCGAGCTGGCCGCGGCACTGCATCGGGTTGATCGGCTTGCCGATATCGGCGGCGTGGACGCTGTGGAGCACCCGGATCTCGCCGGTGACCCGGTGTACCGCCAGGCGGACACCCTGCACGTTGAACGCGATGGTCCGCGGCGACAGATAAGACTTCCGGCTGACCATGAACCGGTGGTCGACCTTGGTGCCCTCGGCGTGGAGCTCGGCCAGCGTCAGGCGCCGGTTGCCGCAGACCACGCCGCCATCGGTGTCGAGCCGGCATTGCTCCACCGGCACCCCGGTGTGTCGGCTGGCGAAGTCGAGGATGTCCTCCGCCATGGCCTCTGCTGTCAGGTGGACCGCCTTGCCGCCGACCACGGTGCCGGTGCTGGCGAAGGTGCCGGTGTCGTAGGGGGTGCGGTCGGTGTCGGCGTTGATGATCGCGACATCGTCGGCGCGCGCGCCCAGGATTGCGGCCGCGATCTGCTTGTGCGCCGTGGTGATGCCGTTGCCCATCTCGGTCGAGCCGCAGGCGAGATGGTAGGTCCCGTCCGGGAGCAGGTGCATCTTGGCGCCCGAGCGATGTTCGGTCGGCGGTCCGCATTCCAGCATGGCGAGCGCCACGCCGGTGCCCTCGGCCCAGTCCGCGCCCTCGGGCCTGGCGACGCCGTTGCCCTTCTCCAGCTCGCGCTCGACGATGTCGAGGCACTCCCTGACGCCGTAGCTGCCGAAGCTGGCGTCGCTCGGCTCCTTCCAGATCGACTCGATGTTGTCGCCGGGCTGCACGACGTTCAACCGCCGCATCGCGAACGGATCGATGCCGAGCTGGCGGGCCAGGGCGTCGATCGCGCACTCGATCGCGAAGGTGGTCTGCGAGGCGCCGTAGCCGCGGAAGCCTCCGCCCGGCACCATGTTGGTGTAGACGGCGTGGCCGATGCCCTTCTTGTTGAGGCAGCGATACACCGCGATCGGGCTCGCCATCGCGGCCCCCAGGGTCTCGCCGCCGTGGCCGCCATAGGCCCCGGTGTTGGAGACCACTTCCACGTCGATCGCCGTCAGCGTGCCGTCCCGGCGGGCGCCGATCTTGACCCGCGTGGTCATCGGGTGGCGCGTCGTGGCGCCGATGAACTCCTCCTCCCGGGTCCATTCCCACTTCACCGGGCGCCCGAGCTTCATCGTGGCGAACAGGACGAGGTCTTCCGAGACCATCTCCTGCTTGCCGCCGAAGCCGCCGCCGACCCGCTCGGTGAACACGTGGATATCCCGGTGCGGGATCCCCATCAGGTAGGCGAGCTTCTGGCGCACCGCGAACGGCGCCTGCGAGCTGGTGCGGACGTGCCAGCGCCCTTCCTCGCCCTGCCAGGCGATCGAGCCGTGGGTCTCAAGGTGCGTGTGCTGGACCCGGGTGGTCGAGTAGGTCTCCTCGTGGATCACGTCGGCCTCGGCGAAGCCGGCGGCCACGTCACCGATCTCCCCCTGGAGCGTGCAGAATATGTTGCTGTCCCCGGTGACCTGCTCCTTGTGGTGCAGCAGCGGCGCGCCGGGCCGCATGGCGGCGACCGGATCGAACACCGCCGGCAGGATCTCGTAATCGACCCGCAGGGCCCGGCATCCCGCCTCGGCCGCCGCCTCGGTCTCTGCGACCACGGCCGCGACCCGCTGGCCGGCGAAGCGCGCGACCGAATCGAGCAGCAGGATGTCGTCGGGATCGACCAGGTGGTCCTCGTGCAGGGCCGAACTGAACCGGCGCTTCGGCACGTCCTGCCAAGTGTAGACCGCGACCACCCCGGGCAAAGCCCGGGCGGCGGCATCGTCGATCGCCACGATGCGGGCATGGGCGTGGGGCGAGCGCAGCACCTTCAGGTGCAGCAGGCCCTCGACCGCGACATCCATGGTGTAGCGGGCGGTACCGGTGAGGATGGAATCCGTGAACGGGTTGGGCAGGCTGGCGCCGAGCGCCCGGCCGGGCAGGTCCGCCTCGATGTTGCAGCGGCCATGCAGCGCGTCATCGATCGAGCGGTAGCCGGTGCAGCGGCACAGGTTGCCCTTCAGGGCGTGCGGCAAGTCGGCCTTCTGCGCATCGGTCAGCGTCACCGCGGTCATGATCATGCCGGCGGTGCAGAAGCCGCATTGGAACGCCTGAGCGTCCCGGAACGCCTGCTGCATGGGATGCAGGTCGTTACCGCAGCCCGACAGGCCCTCGAGGGTGGTGACCGTGCGGCCCTCGGCCCGGAACGCCGGGACCAGGCAGGAATGGAACGGCTTTCCGTCGATATGGACGGTGCAGGCGCCGCAATCGCCGGCGTCGCAGCCCTTCTTGACGCCGAACACATCGAGGTCGCGCAAGAAGGTCCGCAGGCACTGGCCGGGGGCGGGCTCGGCGGCGTAGTCGCGGCCGTTGATCGAATACTGGGTCACGCGAGCTCCGTCCGGATCTGTTCAGCGAGGTATTGCGTGACGTGACGCTTGTACGGGGCCGAGCCGTGGACGTCGGCGAAGTAGGCGTCCGGCGGCAGGCGCGCGTCGAGGGCGGCACGCAGCGCGTCGGCAGAGGGACAGGCGGGGAAGCGCAGCTGCACCGGCTTGGGCGTCGCCGCCGTCACCGTCAGCAGGAAATCAGTACCATCCTGACCGACCGTGCCGATGATCAGCGCGGCCGAGCGCCCGAACTTGGTAAGTGAGATCTGCCGCATGGCGGTGCGCTTCGTCAGCGCGGCGGCGGGCAGGTGGATGCTGCGCAGCAACTCGCCCGGCTGCAGCACGTTCGCGTGGTTGCCGGTGACGAACTCGGCCACCGGAACCGTGCGCGGCACGCCACCCCGTGGCCACAGCGTGCAGACGCCCTCCAGGGCCGCGGTCAGCGAAATCATCGCGCCCGCCGGCAGCGACATGCAGACATTGCCGCCGATCGTGGCAGCGTTCCAGATCTTGAACGACATCAGGAACGAGTCGATGCACTGCCGGAACAGCGGCACAGCGTGCCACTCAGCAAGGCCCGCGAAAGCGTGCAGCTCGACGACCCGGCAGGTGGCCGCGATCTCAAGCCCGGCCTCGGTCACCGTCAGCGGCGCCCAGCCCAGCCGGTCCAGGTCGATCAGCGTATCGACCGCCACCTGCGGCTCGGAGAACAGCCAAGTGCCGCCTGCGAGCCACGAGCACCCGTCATGCCAGCCTTGGACTTCGTCTAGGGACGTCGGCCGCTTGACGTTCACAATTGTTGAAAGGTTCATCGGTGCCCTTCAAAGCTCATCGGCTCAAGATCTATGCGCATCATGACAACATCATGATGCGCTACGAGTAAATAAATTGTTTACGTGCTGCGCCAATTTTGTTTTCATCGAAATTAATGAGATGATATAGCTGTTATATAGCTTACAGACATGAAAATGACTGTGAACGACTCGGAAGTGAAAGAACGGCCCTCAGACGGATCAAGCCGTCCGCGCGTTTACATCGCGGCGGAGGTACCGATCGTGGCGTTCGCGGGATCCGCGGTACGCAGGGTCCGTCGACTTTTCAGCTTCTGTCCGATGTCATCGCGGAATAAACACGCCATGGATGCGCACGTCAATGCAATACATGGGAGTCCATAGAAATGATATGTAACTACTGTAATCATTGCTAGAATTATTATTTTTACTTAGTGCGTTTCAGTAAATATCCCGATCGTTCACGCGTATAGTGATGCCACAAAGATACGCCCGCAGCCGTATCGGATCGCAGCTCGCGGCCGTGGGATGGAGAGACAAGAAAAATCCTCGCTTTTGGCATTTGTCGGCATCAGGGCATCCGCGAAGTTGCGCTCCGTCCCGTTCCTCGGGGCTGGCTTGGGATGGGGGGAGAATCGAGGATCCTAAGTCATCGCGCCAGAGTGCTGTTCAAGCGCGATGGAACAGCTGGCGCGGTGATGGGCTGCCCTGTGAAGGAGAGCGCCGACATCTTCAACACTGTCCATCGCGCTGCGTCGGCGCTTGGCCCATACCGTCGCGGGGTCGGTTGCCAGTGCCT
>NZ_JALNUM010000134.1:0-15773 GCF_026540795.1 Methylobacterium sp. GC_Met_2 | reverse complement strand
ATCGGCATCGGTGATGTCGAGCTCGGACCGGTCCGGCGCGTGGACGGTGACGCCGTCCGGCCAGGACACGGCCCGCAGCTCGGTGCCGACCTGACCGGCACCGCCGAGGACGAGGACGTCCATCAACCGTTCAGCCCCAGGCGCTCGCCCTTGTAGCGGCCCTCGCGGATCGGGCGCCACCAGCTCTCGTTGTCGAGATACCAAGCGACGGTCTCGTCCAGCGCCTGCTCGAAGGTCTTCTGCGGCCGCCAGCCGAGTTCGGTCTCGGCCTTGGTGCAGTCGATGGCGTAGCGCCGGTCATGGCCCGGCCGGTCGGCCACGAAGCTGATCAGCTGCTCGTGCGGAGCGCTTTGGGGGCGCAGCCGGTCGAAGGCGGCGCACAGGCCCTTGACCACCGCGAGGTTGTTCCGGACCGCCCGGCCGCCGAGCAGGTAGGTCTCGCCGATGCGGCCGCGCTCCAGCACGGCGACGAGCCCCTTGGCGTGATCCTCCACGTGGATCCAGTCGCGCTCGTTCTGGCCGTCGCCGTAGACGGGAAGCTTCTTCCCTTCCAAGGCATTAAGGATCATCAGCGGGATCAGCTTTTCCGGGAAGTGGCGCGGGCCGTAATTGTTCGAGCAGTTCGTCACCAGCACCGGCAGGCCGTAAGTCTCGTGCCACGCCCGGGCGAGGTGGTCGGAGGCTGCCTTCGAGGCCGAGTAGGGCGAGCGCGGATCGTAGCGGCTCTCCTCGGTGAAGAAGCCGCCCGGCGGCAGCGAGCCGTAGACTTCGTCGGTGGACACGTGGAGGAACCGGAAGCCTTTTTTGTCCGCCTCCGGCAGGGATTCGTAGTGGACGCGGGCGCCGTCCAGCATGGTCTGCGTGCCGATCGCGTTGGTGCGCACGAAGGCGCCCGGATCCGTGATCGAGCGGTCGACATGGCTCTCGGCCGCCAGATGCATCACCGCCTGCGGCTTGAACTCGGCAAACGCCTTCTGCACGGCGGCGTGGTCGCAGATATCGGCCTCCACGAGGCGGTGCTGCGGGTTGTCGGCGAGCCCGGCCAGGGAAACCGGGTTGGCCGCGTAGGTCATCGCGTCGAGGGTGCAGACCTCGTGGCCGAGGTCGTTGACGAGGTGCAGCACCAGCGCCGAGCCGATGAAGCCGCAGCCTCCGGTCACCAGGATGCGCATGGTCGAGTACCTCTTCGGAAAGTCGGAAACGGGTTGGCCGGGCCTCACAAGACGGTCGGCCGTGACGGAATTACGGCCGATGGGCCGCGGCGCTCAGAAGACGGGACCGAGATCATCGAGTTTCGGCGCGCGGCGATCCTTGTCCGACAGGATGGCGGCCTCGCCCGAGACCGGCCACGGAATGCCGATCTCCGGATCGTCCCAGGCGAGCGCCCGGTCATGCTCGGGGCTGTAGTACGCGTCGACCTTGTAGGCGACCATCACGTCGGGGGTGAGCGTGCAGAAGCCGTGGGCGAAGCCGTGCGGGATGAAGAGCTGCGTGCCCGTCTCGGCATCGAGCGTCACGGCCACGTACTTGCCGTAGGTCGGCGAGCCGCCGCGGATGTCGACCGCCACGTCGAGGATAGCACCCTGCAGGACCCGGATGAGCTTGGCCTGCGCCTGGGGCGCGATCTGGAAGTGCAGCCCGCGGATCGTGCCCTGCGGCGCCGAGAAGGACTGGTTGTCCTGAACGAAGGTGTTGGTGATGCCGGCCCGTTCCATGGCGTCGACGCGGAACGTCTCGGAGAACCAGCCGCGCGCATCGCCCAGGCGCTTCGGCACGATGCGCTTCACGTCCGGAATCTCGGTGTCGACAACGTCCATTCCAGCGCCCTTCCCGCGGGTCCCGAGGCGCGGCGCGGCGACTGCCAGCGCGCCTGCCCGTTCCGAACCGGGCCTCCGCCTCACCGAACCCAACCTCGGTGATCGGGTTGCGACTTCCGGTCATTCGCCATCCGTGTCAAGGCGTGCGCCTGCGGTGCGGATTGCGTGGGGCCCGATGACAGGTCAGGCGGAGCGGTCCGTAGAGACGCTGCTGCGCACCCAGATTATCGATCCGGATTGCACCTGGAGTCTCGGGAGCTACGGCGCTGTCGCGGCTTTCCGCCGGAACCCCGATGAGCCGGCGCGCCGCCTCGACGACGGGCGGATCGGGCTGATGACGGATCGCGGTGCGATCGCCTTCGCGGTATCGCCGGCCCTGCGCCCGTTCGCCTACGAGACCGGCTTCACCGGCGGCTGGAGCCAAGCGGTCGCCCTCTGCCTTCCGGCCGCGGCCTGTGCAATGGGTCGGCGCGCGGTGCTGACCGAACTCGGCGCGGACGCTGCGGCGGCCCGGCCGGAGGACCGCGACGGCATCCTGTTCGATCTCGGCCTAGGCCTGGATGCGGTCGATGCCTGCGTGCGCGTGACCGATCCGGCCTTGATCGCTTGCTTGCGGGCCGTGAGCGGCCGGCCACTGTTCGATGCCGGCAATCCGGTTGTTCACGCGCTCAAGGTATCGGGCCCGCATCGCGTGTTCGTCGCCCGCCCGGGGCGGATCGAAGTCTACACGGCCATTCCGGCGCCGGACGGCGTCGGCGAGCCGGGGCCGCACTGTCACATCCTGCCACAGCTCCTTCGGCTGCGGCGGACGCATGCGGCCACCGCCCCGATCCCGCATGGCTGGGTGCCCGTCGCGGCGTTGCACCCGGCCCATCCGGTCAAGGATGCGTGCGGCCTGTCGATCCCGTTCGATGCGGCGCGACATGCGGCGTTCGAACGCCTGCTCGATGCCTGGGGCGATCCCGGCCTCGTTGCCCTGAGGCGCGCCGTCCTGTCCGGCGGAGTTCCGGATCCGGTTCTGGCGGATGGGCGGTTCGCCCGCTCGGCCATCCGGGCCGCACGGGCGCAGCGGGCGGCCATGGATGCGTGATCCTACGGGATCCCGATCATCTTGTGGGTCTGGAGCGACAGCCGCCAGCGGGCATCCCGCCGGCAATAGGCGATCGCGGCCTCCGTGCTGGCCACGCGGCCCGGTCCATCGAGGGGCTGAAGGAAGCGGTGGCGGAAGTCGAGGCCGACGTAGTCCGCCGGGTCCGCATCCGCCTGCGGATAGACCAGCTTCAATTCGTGGCCGGTGGTCTGCGCGAGCGGATTGCGCCCCTTCGGACTGACGCAGATCCAGTCGATGCCCGGGGGTGCTGCAAGGGTGCCGTTGGTCTCGATGGCGATCTCGAAGTGATGCGCGCGCACGGCCGCGATCAGCGGCGCGTCGAGCTGAAGCAGCGGCTCGCCGCCGGTGAACACCACGTACCGGTTCTCTGGACCCCCGGCCCAGGTCGCCGCGATCGCGGAGGCGAGCGCCTCAGCATCGGCGAACCGACCGCCCCCCTCACCGTCGACACCGACGAAATCGGTATCGCAGAATCGGCAGGCTGCGGCGGCGCGGTCGGCTTCGCGCCCCGACCAGAGATTGCACCCGGCGAAACGGCAGAACACGGCCGCGCGCCCCGCCTGAGCGCCCTCCCCCTGAAGGGTGTGGAAAAGTTCCTTGACCGCGTAGCTCACTGTCGTCCCAGCCGTCGTCCCGCGCGTTCGCCCGCCCGGCGTGTCGTTGCCAGATAGGCGCTGTGCGCATCGGGGACCACAGACAACCACGCCGCGCAGGGCCGCGCTCCGCTCTCGCCTTGCTCTTGCCACGGTGGGCACGTTGATGCCGTGACGCAGCGCGGCGACCGAACCTGGCCGCTCGGGTTGTGCCCTTTTACCCGGCCCGTCGGCCGGACCTGCGGTGCCGCGCGGTGCCGATCCTGGCGATCCTCTGACGAGTCGGACACACATGTCCTCTTCCCTCCTCCGGCGTTTTTCCGTCGGGTTCGCGGCGCTGACGGGTCTCCTTGGTGTGAGCCTCGCCGGGATCCGGGCCGCGGAGGCGGTCACGGTGCCGATCCTCGTGGCGGACGTGGATTCGGGGAAGGTGATCTACGCGCAGGCGCCGACCGATCCCTGGTACCCGGCCTCGATCACGAAGCTGATGACCACCTACGTCGCCCTCGACCTCGTGCGCCAGGGCAAGGTTTCGCTCGATTCGATGATCACCATCTCGGCCGCCGCGGCCGCCGAGCCGCCCTCGAAGATGGGCTTCAAGCCGGGGACGCAGCTCACCCTCGACAACGCCCTCAAGATCATCATGGTCAAGTCGGCCAACGACATCGCCTTCGCGATCGGCGAAAATCTCGGCGGCTCGGTCGACAACTTCGCTGCGCTGATGAACGAGACCGCCCAGCGGATCGGCATGCGCGACAGCCACTGGTACAACCCCAACGGCCTGCCCGATCCGCGCCAATGGACCTCGGCCCGCGACATGGCAGTGCTGGCCCGTGCGCTGATCCGCGACTTCCCGGATTCCCACGACCTGTTCTCGATCTCGGCGATCCAGTTCGGCCGCGCCGTCATGGCGAACCACAACGGCCTGCTGGGGCGCTATCCCGGCACGGACGGGATGAAGACCGGCTTCATCTGCTCAGGTGGCTTCAACGTGGTGGCCACCGCCACGCGTAATGGCCGCCGGATCGTCACGATCGTGATGGGCCAGCCGACGCCGCGCGAGCGCGACGTGAAGGCCGCCGACCTGTTTGACTACGCCTTCAGCCAGAACGCCGGCTGGACGAGCCCGACGCTCGACGCGCTGCCGGCCTCCACCCTGCCCCAGCCGCCGGACATGCGGCCGTTCGTGTGCGGCGGCAAGAAGCCTCCGGCCATCGAGGATGGCCCCGGGGCCATCAGCGCCGCCGGCTCTGCGGCGCAGCTGATCGGTGGCGCCGCGGCCAACTCGCCGGCGCTGGCGATGGCAGCCTTCTCGAATCCGGCCCTGCGCTCCCGCACCCTGCCGCTGCGGGCACCGCTGGAGCCGATCGCCGTCTGGATCGGCCGCAGCCCGGCCGAGGGCCAGCAGATCCTCGACGCCCAAGCGGCCGAGCAGAAAGCCGCGGTGGCCAACAGTCGCGCCGCCAAGCTCGAAGCCGCCAAGGCCAAGCGCGTCGCGGCTCTCGAGGCCGCCAAGGAGGCGCGTGCGGCACGGGCAGAACGCGCGAATGCTGCCAGAGAAGCCTCCAAGGAAGCCGCTAAATCCGCCCCCAAGCCTACGTCGAAGGTCGCCGCCAAGCCGGCCCACGCGCTTCCCCGTTCGGCCAGCGCCTACACCGCCGCGACAGCACCGTCGATGCCGGAGGCCAAGCCGGGCAAGGGCTTGGCCAAACCGGCTCCGAAGACCGCCGCGCACAAGCCGGCCCCCGCCAAGAAGCCGGCCAACAAGAAGGCGTCCGCGGACGAGTAAGCACATCCGGGGAGCCGCTTGGCGCGTTGCCGAAGGCGTCGGGGACCCTTACCTCGACGAGCATGTCCATCAGCCCTGCGCCCACCCCCGATCCGAGACGCCCCGAGCCGATCCCGCTCACGGTGCTCACCGGTTTCCTGGGTTCCGGCAAGACCACGCTGCTGAACCGGCTCCTGCGCGATCCGGCGCTCGCCGACACCGTGGTGATCGTCAACGAGTTCGGTGAAATCGGTCTCGATCACCTGCTGATCGAGACGGTCGACGAGGACATGATCCTGTTGGGCGCCGGCTGCTTGTGCTGCATGGTACGGGGCGACCTGATCGCAACCCTCGAAGACCTCCTGCGCAAGCGCGACAATGGGCGGATCGGGGCCTTCCGGCGCGTGGTGATCGAAACCACCGGTCTCGCCGATCCCGCGCCGATCCTGCATGCGTTGATCTATCATCCCTATCTGGTGCTCCGGTTCCGCCTCCAGGCCGTGCTGACGGTGGTGGATGCGTTGACGGGGGCCGTTACCCTCGACGCGCATCCCGAGGCGGTCCGGCAGGCGGCGATCGCCGATCGGATCGTCCTCTCCAAGACCGATCTCGCGGGAGACACCGCCGCGATCCAGGCGCGGCTTGCCGCCCTCAATCCCGTAGCGCCGATCCTCGCGCCCGATGCTCCGGCTGAGACGCTGCTCGGCGGCCTGTTCGGCCTCGACGGCAAAGGCGCCGATGTGCACGCGTGGCTGGGCGATGAGGGCTTCGCGCGCATGGCTCAGGCCGAAGCGGACGTGAACCGGCACGACGCGTCGATTCAGGCTGTCTGCCTGACCAGCGCGGCGCCCGTGCCGCGCGCCGCCTTCGAGATGTTCATGGACCTGCTCCGGTCCGGCCATGGGCCGAAGCTGTTGCGGCTCAAGGGGATCGTGGCCCTCGCCGAGGATCCCGAACGGCCCCTGGTGGTACATGGCGTCCAGCACGTCTTCCACGCGCCGATGACGTTGCCGAACTGGCCGGATCCCGATCATACATCCCGTCTGGTCCTGATCCTGAAGGATCTCGATCCGGCCTTCGTCCGACGTCTCTGGGACGCTTTCCTGGGCCGCCCGCGGATCGATGCGCCGGACGCAGCCGCCCTTACCGACAATCCCCTCGCGATCCCGGGGCCCTGACGCGCCGCAAGCGCGGCATCGGCCTTGAAACGCTCGACCCAGATGGCGCTTCAGCGGCGCCGATGCGTCCCGAAATGGGACGAAGCGTCGAGAGGCAGGACACGCGATGGCGCCACGCTTCACCGTGATACAGGGCGGCCAGTCCGGCGCACCCGGACGCGCGACCCTATTCGCAGCGGGGCTGGAACTGGACCGGGCCGCCGCGTGGCGGGTCGATCTTCATCGGCCCAGCGGCGTGGATGCGGCGTCCGTGTCGGCCTGGCGGGCGATGCTCGTCCGGAACGCGGTGACCGACCCGCTGCGCGATCCTGACCATCTGCTCCCCCTCGCCCAGCATCGGCCCGCCGGAAGCCGGGTGGCGATTGCCCTGGTCTGGGACCGCGACGCGGAGACCGGGCGGGAGGCGCTGCAGGGCGTCATGCCGTTGGCGATGCCGCATCCGATCTGGGGTGGACGGGCACGTCCCTGGCAGCCGGCCGAAGCCCAGATCACCGCCCTGGTCGGGCAAGCCGCTGCCGAAGCCGTCGACCGCGCGCTGCGGGAGCGGCTCGGAGCCCTGCGCCGTCCGGTCCGGCTTGCCGGAGCATTGGAGCCCGCTCGTGAGACGCCGCGGTTTCGCTCCGTGCTGACGTCGGACCGGTCGGCCCGGTCCCGATCGATCCCGGCGGCGAACCTCATCGGGATACGCCCCGCCGGATGGGAGACGCCGAGCTCCGAGATCCGTACGGTGACCGAGCCGCAGGCCGTGCGCGACACGGTGGAGACCTTCCTCTCGCTCGATGCACGCACCGCGCGGCATCCGATCATCGCCGATCCGGCCGAGGCGTCGCTGGTTCGCGTGGTAAGCCGCCTGTTCGGTCGCCGTGGTGCGCTGCGGGTCGAGTTCCTGCGGCGGGCCGGAGAGATCGTCGCCGGCACCCTCCACCTCGGTGCGGGTCCGGCTTCGATCCCATGGCGGCGGGCGGGGGCTTAGAGCCATGCCCGACCGCGTTGCGCACGGTACACGACAGTGACACCACCGTCGCCGAATAGGGCGCGGGTCCCCTCTCCCGTGCGGGAGAGGTCTGCTTTCGCAGAAAGCCGGGTGAGGGATGAGAACTTTCCGGAAGAGGCGCACCCTGTCAGCGCCTTGAAGGTGCGCGCGATCCTGAACCTTCTCGACCCTCACCCCAACCCTCTCCCGCACGGGAGAGGGGGCATGTCGCGCTTGCCACCCGTGTTGGCAGACGCGTGTCGTGTACCGTGCGCGTTGCGATCGCGCGCGGCTCAAAGTCCTTGTTGTGACGCGTTCTCTTGCGCCGAACCGGTGTCCACTTCGGCGCAGAGTGCTCTAAAAGGTCAATCAGCCGCGCAGGCTGGCCCTGTCCGGGCTGCAGCCGGGACGCTAGCTGCCCGGCATGGCGCGCGACACCCTCCACGGCCTCCGATCCTCACCGCGCCATGCGCTCGCCAAACCGGTTCGGCCGATCGACGCTGATGACGCCGAACGGGTCGCCGCCGTGATGACTCGGTTCTGCGAGGCCGATCCGGATCCGAAAGCCGGGTTCGACGACACCGATCCGTTCCGGCTGCTGGTGACCGTGCTGCTCTCCGCCCAGTCCACCGGCCCGACGGTCGCCCGGATCGCGGAGGCGCTGTTCAGTACCGTGCGCGATCCGGCTGGCATGCTGGCGCTGGGCGAGGCGCGCATCCTCGAGATCATCCGACCGGTCGGGCTCGGGCCCTCCAAGGCGCGCAACATCGTGAAGCTGTCGGCGGCGCTGATCTCCGAACACGGCGGCGCCGTGCCGCGGAGTTCCGTCGCGATGCGCCGCCTACCGGGCATCGGCCGCAAGAGTGCCGAGGTCACGGCCAACTTCGCCTTCCACGAGCCTGTGATTGCGGTCGACACCCATGTGTTCCGGGTCTCGAACCGCATCCCGCTCGCATCCGGCGCGACCGTGGATGCCGTCGCGGACGGCCTCGCGCGCCTCGTGCCGGAGCGGTTCAAGGACGGGGCGCATGTCTGGCTGTTCCGCCACGGACGCGACACCTGCACGGCCCGGAAGCCCGCCTGCCCGCGCTGCCCGGTTGCGGACCTCTGCCTCTGGCCCGGCAAGGAGCTATGACCGCAGCGATCTGACCGCCGCTATTCGTCCTCGCCGAACCGGTTGGCGAGCAGAGCCTCGATGGCGTCGAGGCACGTTTCGGCATCCTGGCCCACGGCCGTGACGGCGATACGCGTGCCCATGGCGGCGCCGAGGGTCAGCAGACCCATGATCGAGCGTCCGCCCACGGTCTCGCCCGCCCGGGTGACGGTGACCATCGCGTCGTAGCGCTCGACGGTCTGCACGAATTTCGCGGAGGCCCGGGCGTGCAGGCCGCGCCGGTTGATGATCGGCAGCAGGCGGAGGAAGCCCCCCTCCGGCACCGGGGGATCGTCGTCCGTCTCGAAAAGGTCGTCCATCGCCCTTGGTGTGTCCCGCCCGATCCGCGGCTGTCGGAGCCGCTTGCGCCGAACCTAAATCTTTGTCGGGGCGTGTCTATCCCGAAGGCTTACCGACCACCGCCGATGCCCGGCCTGCGTCCACCGTGTCACCACTCGTATTCCGCGCCGACACCGAGGCTGGTCCGGCCGTCGCTGCCCGCCTCGCCCTTGAGCTTGATCCGTCGGGTAACATCGAAATCGACGCCGACGGCCGTATCGGCCGGCTTGGCGCCGGCTTTCACACCGACGCTGACCCGATCCGAGATGTAGCGCGAGGCGCCGAGCGCCGGGCCGCCGCTGGCCCCTGTCGAGACGTCCAGGCTGTCGAGGCCGAGGCCCTTGCGTGCCTGCTCGAACACATCGGGACCCGAGGCACCGCCCGAGAGCTGCGCCACGGCCTGGGCGAGCTGCAGCGCCTGGAACGGCGAGAGCCCGCCTGCCGCCTTCTTGAACAGCAGGCGCGACAGGATCTCGTCCTGCGGCAGCACCGGATCGGAGGTCAGGCCGAATTGCGGCGCGTCGGCCGGTCCGGTCACCGCCACCCGGGCGGTCACGTCCCCGGCCTTGGTCTCGGCGGCAAAGTCGAGTTCCGGGGTGGTCAGGCTGCCGGCGAAGGTCAGCCGGCCGCGGCTGAAGTCGAGGCGCTGGCCGACGAGCTCGAAGCGTCCGCGCCGCATCGCGAAGGCCCCGACCGCATTGGGCGCAAGCGAGGTTCCGGTGATCCGCAAGGCGCCGCCGAGTTCGGCATCGATGCCGCGCCCGCGCACGAAGATCCGGCCCGGGGCATCGACCGCGACGTCCAGCGTTGCGTTGAAGGGCACGGCGGGCTTCTTCGACCTGCGTCCGGGCGCGGCCGCGGCCTTTCGCGCGGCCTGCTGAGCCAAGCGCGCACGCACCTCAGGCGGGGTGTTGACATGGCGCACCCCCGGCAGGGGCCGGACGGTGGCGGGAAGCCGGTCCGGCACGGCGACGTCGATCGAAGCGACATCGACCCGGCCTGAGATCCGCGGCGTCCGGGCCAGTGGGCCGGACAGGGTGAGGTCGAGGCTCGAAATGGCGGTCATCAGCGGGCTGGACACCAACTCGGCCCGCTCCGCGACGACGTGGAACTGCCCGGGGAAATCCGGCTCCAGCGCCACGCGGCCCGTCACGGAGATGCGCTCGCCGTTCCGGGTTGCCCCGGTCAGGCGCTCGACCACGAGGCTGTCGCCCCGGCCGCTGACCCGCCCTTCGATCCCGGTGAGGCGGATACCGTTGAGCGGGTCGGTGAAGCTACCGCCGGACAGCGTCGCCGTACCCTGAGCCCGGGGGGCGGCGAGCGTCCCGGTCACGCCGCCGTCGATGGCGATGGCCCCGGCGACACTCTGGCCACCGACGCTCAGCAGGGAATTGGCGAGCGCCGCATCGAGGGTGCCCCGGCCGCGCAGGTCGAGCGGGCCGCCCGCCTCGACCGGGAGCTTGCCCGCCACCGTCAGGGCCACGCCGCGTCCGGCGTTGACCCGTCCGTCCACGCTGGCCTGACCGTCCGACAGGATACCCTTCGCGCTGGCATCGATCGCCGGCAGCCCCGCCTGCCGCGTCTGCGGCGCGACGAGCTTGGAGACGGTCAGCGCATAGCGCCCCTCCGGTCGGTTGGCCGGCCCGTGCAGATCCGCCTCCCCGTCGAGGGTCCCCGAGAGGGCGAGGTCCGGCGCGGCGATCCGGGCGAGCGACAGGGGCAGCGCCCGGATCGCGACCTTCAGGTCGAGCTCGCGTCCGGCCCGGCCCGCGACCGTCACGCGTCCGCTCCCGGCCGAAATGGCGAGCCCCTCGATCACGGCGCCGCCGTCCTGGAGGGTGATGGCCGCCGGCCCGGCCAGGGCGAAGCGGTCGTTCCCGCGGGCAGCCGACAGGCGTTGGATCTCGATGCGCGTGTCGGCTGCCGGCACGATCCGCGCAGCCCCGTCGAGGCCGAAGCCGCGGGCCTTGGCGCTCAGCGTGACATCGCTGAAGGCCGGGCTGCCGTTGGCCACGAGTCGGACGGTGTCGATCTGCTGGCCGGCGGCCACGAGCCGGTCGGCATCAAGGCGCCCGTCGAGCACCGGATGCGCACGCAGATCGCGGCCCCTCAGATCGGCGTCGAGCCGGGTCAGGGTCGTACCGCCGTAGCGCAGGGCGGCCCCGGTGGCCTGGATCGATGCGTCCTGGCGACCGCCGTCGCGGGCCAGTGTCACGGCCGCATCGAGGCGCCCGGCCATGGGCTCGGGGGCGAGCGGCGCGACATCCTCCAGATTGCCCGCTCGTACCGTGAGCGACCCGGCGGAGAGCCACGTCTCGGCCGCGACCGTCACATTGCCGGCGACCGCCACCGATCCGAGAGTCAGCGCGAGCCGGTCGAGCACCCAATCGCCTCCGGCGCGGGACGCGTGGGCATCGCCGGTCAACGTCTTGCCGGCCACGTCGCCGGAGAGCCGCAGGCTGCCATCGGGCGCCAGGAGCGCATCCTTCAGAGCGGCCTCGGCCCGCAGGCCGCGGATCGGCTTGCCGTCCGCCGTGGCGGTTGGCGCGGAGAGCGTCGCCGCGAGGTCCGGATGCTCCAGGGAGCCGGTCAGCCGGGCATCGACCGCGGCGCGGCCGGTGAGACGGGCGTCGAGATCCGACAGACTTCGAAGGTCCAGTCGGCCGGTTACGTCGGCAAGCTCCGAGGTCGCCTCGCCCTGCAGGGTCGCGATGATTCCCTGTCCCTCCAACCGCAGGTGATCGAACCCGTAGCCGTCGTAGGACCGCGACACCCGCCCCTGGAGCGAGGGCGTGCGACCTAGGATGCGGTCGGCCGCCGTGAGCCCGGTCGCGAGGCCGGTGGTGGAAACCGAAAGATCGGCCGCGACGGCTTTCCGGGCCGGATCGCCGCTGAGCTTTGCCTTCGCATCGAGCGATCCGGCGAGCCCGCGACCGGCGAGGCCGGAAAAGACCGCAAGATCCGGCAGCGCGGCATCGAGCGTACCGGTCAGCGTATTCTGGCCGATCCGGCCGGTATAGCCGGCTCGGGCGGTCTCGGAATCGAGGCGGAGCGTGGTGACGTCGATCACCCCGTCCGGCCCGGCGGCCGCTCGAAGCGTGAGCTGTGCCCGGCTTCCGATAGCCCTGCGCAGGGCGGGGTCGGCGAGCCGCAGGCCCGCCAGGGTGCCATCCGCACTGATGGCGAAACGCTGCGCCGAGGGCTCGCCCTGTGGTGTCACATCCAGACGCGCTTCGACCCGATCGAGCGCGGAATCGCGGCTGCGCACGCTCGCCGCGTCGAGGATGCCGTGGATCGTCGGCGCCGCGATCGGTCCCTTGAGGCTGCCATCAAACGTCAGCTTGCCGATCTCGGCCTCGCCCGTCTTGGTCACGCTGCCTTCGGTGGGCAGGGCTCGGGCCTGGAGCGTCAGATCGGCGATCCGGTCGGCGCTCAGGGTCCCGCCGGCGGCGAGCCGGGCGGTGCGGGAGGTCAGCTCCAGCCGGTCGATCCTGAAGGCGCCGCTATCCGCGAAGGCGAGGCCGCCTGCGAGTTGCGTCGTGCCCGCGAATACGGACGCCGCCGGCCCCGGCACCAGACCTTCGATCCGCGCCGCCAGATCCAGGGCGAGCCGTCGCTCGGCGCCGATTCGCGAGATCCGGGCCCCGCCCCTCGCGTTGATCTCCGGACCGGCCGTGAAATCGAGCTTGGCCGCAAACGCGTCGAGCGTCCCCGTCCCGTCGAGATCGAAATTGATCGGCGGCGTTCCGGGCAGGTTGGCCGCCTTCGAGAGCAGGCCGCCGGCGGGCTCCACGAGATTCGCCTTCAGCTCGAGTTTGTCCCCGGTCGGCACGTAGAGCACGCTGAGCAGGAAGCGCCCGGCCGCGTCGAGGCGTTGCGCCCTTGCCTTGATCTCCAGCCCCTCGCTCGCTGCGCCCAGCCGGGCACGCCCCTCGGCGGACAGCCGGGCGGGCTGACCGGCCACCGCTTCGCCGAGGACGAGTTCCGCCAGCTTGAAGTCCTTGATCTCGACCTTCACCGGCAGATCCGGCAGCAGCTTGCCGTCTGGCTTCGCCTCCGGCGGCGTCGGGCCGGGCACCGGGCGACGCAGCATCTCGATCTGCCCGATTTCGAGACTGTCGACTTCGAGCCGGCCCGACAGCAGGGCGAGCCGGCGCCAGACGATCCGTGCCTTGTCGAGCTTGAGCCAGACACCGTCGCGGTCGCTGACGGCGACGTCGCGGATGGTGGCGTCGGACGACAATGCCCCATCGACCGCGCCGATCGCCACGCGCGACGACGGTGTGGAGAGCGCCCGGGACAGGAGCCCGCCGAGCACGGATTTGTCGCCTTCGTCGGCCCGGGTTTGCGTCGCTGCGACCGACACGAGCATCGCGAGGCAGAACAGGACGAAGCTCAGATCGCCACGTCCCATACGAAAAAGCGTTCGCCGTCGAGCTTGGGTGGGTCCGGTCAGTTCAGCCATTCAGAACGCCTGCCCCAGGCTGAGATACAGCACCGCCGGCCGCACATGGCCACCCTTGTAGGGGTCGAGCGGGAAGGCGAGATCCGCGCGGATCGGGCCGATCCCGGTGTAGTAGCGCAGGCCGATGCCGACCGACTTCCGGATCTTCTCGTCGAAATCCGGCAGCGCAGAGGCGAACGCGGTACCTGCGTCGAAGAACGGCACCACGCCGATCGTGTCGGTGACCTTGATGCGCGCTTCGAGCGAGGCTTCCAGCAGGCTGCGTCCACCGATCGGCAGGTTGAAGGGGCCGATCGGCCCGAGGGTCCGGTACGGATAGCCGCGCACGGAGCCGCCGCCACCGGCGAAGAACCGGAAGTTGTCCGGGATCTCGCCGAGCGGCGCACCGGAGACCGAGCCGAAGCCGATCCGCCCGGCGAGGATGTAGCGGGACTCGTCGTCCAGCGAATAATACGTCGAGCCCTGGGCCTTCGCGACGAGAATGCCGGGCGACGAGATCGCCCCGGGATAGGCGGCCAGCGACGCGATCGCCCGCACGCCGCGGGTGGGATCGAGGAGGCTGTCGGTGGAATCATAGGTGACCGAGGCCGGCACGCCGATCAGCCGGTAATTGACCGTTCCGAGGGCGTCCTTCGAACGGCCGGCCTGCGCGTCCAGACCGATCTGCGCCGAGAACGTGTCGGAGAACCGGTGCCGGATCGCCGCCGAGGCGCCGCCTCCATCCACGAGATAGCTCTGCTGCACCTCGCGGGTGACGAAGGCGTTGGCCAGCAGGTCGTTGCGCGAGCCCCAGAGCGCGGGCTGGACGTAGGTCGCCGAGAGGCGGCCGCCGAGACCGTTGGTGCCGATGCCGGCGATCTTGCGCTGGGTCGCGAACGGATCGTTGCCGAGCCCGAGATAGTAGATGTCGGCGTCCAGCCGGAACGTCTCGCCGCCCCCGAACAGGTTGCGGTTGGCGTAGTAGGCCCGCACCCCCGGCCCGTCGACCGTGGAGTAGCGCGCCGAGACGCCGATGAGGTTGCGTTCCCGTTCGGTGACCTCGACGAACAAGGGCAAGTTGCCGTTGGCGTCGAGCGTTGTGCCCTCGCGGACCCGCACCCCGCCGATCCCCTCGATCCGCGCCACCGACCGCCGGATCGCCGCCACCGCCTGAGGCGAATAGGGATCGCCCGGTTCGGCGTAGATGAAGGAGCGGATCGTGGCCGGGTCGATACCGGGAGCGCCGTTCAGCGCCACCGGGCCGAGACTGGCGACCGGACCCGGATCGACCGTGAAAGTCACATCCATGACGTGGGCCGCATCGTCCACGACCGGATCGCGGGCGATCACCTTGGCGAAGGGATGCCCCTGGCTCCGGAAATGGTCGACGATCCGCGCTTCGCGCGCCAGCACCGTCGCCGACCGGGCCGGGACATCGTCGTCCACGCGGGTCACCCGTGGGGGCAGCACTTCATCGGGGAAGGCCCGGCCAGCCGGGTCGCGCACCGCGATCCGGCGCAGGTGATAGAGCGGCCCGAGATCGATCGCGATCTTGATTGGGACGAGCCCGCGATTGCGCCAAGCCTCCGCGGCACTCACGGCCGCGGCGGCCGGGCCGCCGACCGGTGCGCCGTCGATCCGGATCGCGACATTGCCCTGGTAGTAGCCGTAGCCCGACAGGACATCGACCAGCTTGGCTCGGTCGGCCTCGGCCCGGCGCAGCAGACCCTCCCCGTCCGGAGGCGGTTCCTGGCGCAGGCGGTAGATGGTTGAGGTATCCTGCACGGCCTGGAGGACGTCAGACTCGTCGGTGCCGGTGATCCGGACCGTGTATGGCAGGGCGGAAAGGCTCGGCGTTGGCGGTTCGGGTTCGCTCCCGAACAGCCCGAACAAGTCGAAGGCCTGCACCGGTCCCGGTAGGGCTGCCATTAGCAGCAGCGCACCTGTACCAGCGCGAATCAGCCGCGGCAGCGCGCGACGCGTGCGAACCTCGTCTTCTTGGTTGGTTGAGCGGGAGATGCGCAAACCGCGCTCGTCAGTCCCGATGGCGGTCGGCCGTGCCGGCCGGCTGGATCGTCATCGCTGCTCCCCCCTACGCCGCCTTGTACGACGTACCCCAACTGACCTTAAGGCGACGTGCCGTTCAGGCCAACAGCTTGGCGTGCGTCGTCCCGGATCGATCGCGGCGCGTGCATCCAGGCCGCGGGTGCAGTTCGCGTGAAGCCCGCCATCGACGAGGGCTATCGGATCACCGAATATGCCAGTTGCCCGCGACCACCATTTCCGGGGCGCATTCGGCGCAGGTATGATCGCGTTGTGCCCAGGTGGCCAGGGCGCCCTCCCCTGATCGACGTAACGCGTTGCCGCACTGAGCATCGGTCACGCTTCATTCTGATG
>NZ_JALNUM010000133.1:0-15845 GCF_026540795.1 Methylobacterium sp. GC_Met_2 | reverse complement strand
ACCTGCCCGATTCTGAGGACCTGCCCGACGGGAGCGCGGATGGCTCCCGTCTTGGTTTCGAAAGGTCGAGACCTTTCGCGGGTCCAGGGCAGAGCCCTGGTGACCATCTCAGGGCTCTGCCCTGAGCACCCGCCAAAGGGCTGAGCCCTTTGGAAACCCGGGATGCCAGGACGCGACGGGCCGGTGAATCCCGGCTCCATCCCGCGCGTGTCACACGACTGACGCGGTCCGGCCGTTAGCGACCGGGCCGCGCACGACGCTAAACGGGGACCCGCATGATTGACGCCACGGAGCCGGCTCTCGCCCTCGGCGCGCTTTTGTCCCTCGTCCAGATCGGCAGCATCGCCATCGCGGCCCGGCGCCTCGGCACGGTCCACGGGCCGTCGCGGTTTCCGGCCGGGGCGCCCGTCTCCCTGGTCCGCCCCCTGCGCGGCCTGGAAGCCTACAGCGAGGAGATGCTCACCCGGAGTTTCCGCCTCGACTATCCCGCCTACGAGCTGATCTTCTGCGTGGCCGACCCGGCCGATCCGATCGTGCCCCTGGTCGAGCGCCTGATCGCCGCCCACCCCCGGGTTCCGGCCCGCCTGATCCTCGGCGACGAGCGCGTGAGCGACAATCCCAAGCTGAACAACTGCCTGCGCGGCTGGCGCGCTGCCGCCCACGAGTGGGTGGTGCTCGCCGATTCCAACGTGGCCATGCCGCCGGATTACCTCCAGCGCCTCCAGGCAGCGTGGCGCGACGACACCGGCCTCGTCTGCTCGACCCCCGTGGGCGCCCGCCCCGGCAGCTTCATGGCCGAGGTGGAATGCGCCTTCCTCAACACCCTCCAGGCGCGCTGGCAATACGCCGCTGAGGCGTTCGGCCTGGGCTTCGCGCAGGGCAAGAGCATGCTCTGGCACAAGCCGTTCCTGGAGGCGCACGGTGGACTCCAGGCGCTTGCCGCCGAGATCGCCGAGGACGCGGCCGCCACCAAGCTCGTGCGGGCCGCCGGCAAGCGCGTCCACCTCGTGGCGAGCCCGTTCGAGCAGCCGCTGGGCCCGCGCGGGTTCCGGGAGGTCTGGGCGCGGCAGCTGCGCTGGGCTCGGCTGCGCCGGGTGACCTTCCCGCTGTTCTTCGCCCCCGAGATCGGCAGCGGCGTCCTGCTGCCGGCGCTGCTGCTGGCGCTCTGGGCCGGCAGCCTCGCCGGGCTCGTCGGCGCTGCATGCCTCGCGGCGCTGTGCTATGCCGCCGAGGTCGGGCTCGCGATCTGCGCCGGCTGGCGGCGCGCGCCCCGCATGCTGGCGGCCTTCCTGGTGCGCGATGCCCTGATCCCGGCGATCTGGTTGGGCGCCTGGGTGCAGAGCGCGATCGTGTGGCGCGGCAACGCCATGGATGTCCGCCCGCGCCGGGCCGCCGAGGCTCGGCCCTATGCGCCAACGGCCTGATCGCGGTCGCCCCGCGCCCCGGAGGTGAAGACGTGACGCGCCGCTATGCCCTGTATTGGCTGCCCACCCCGGGCTGCCCCCTGGAGGCCTTCGGCCGGAGCGTGCTCGGGTACGACACCGCCTCCGGGGAGGCGGTCGCACACCCGGCGGGACTGGGCGAGCTTGCTGCCGTCAACGCGGGGGCCCGGGTCTACGGCTTCCACGCGACGCTCAAGGCGCCGATGCGCCTTGCGCCGGGGGTAACGGAGGCCGATCTCGTCGTCGCCGCCCGCGGCCTCGCGACCGCCCACCCGCCGGTGGCGCTCGGGCCGCTGCGGGTTGCGGCCCTCGGGCGGTTCCTCGCCCTGGTGCCGGAGGCGCCGCCCCCGGAACTCGGCTTGCTCGCGGCCGAATGCGTGGCGGCCCTGGAGCCCCTACGGGCGCCGCTCACCGAGTCCGAACGCGCCAAGCGCCGGCCGGAGCGCCTGGATCCGCGCGGCCGCGCCCTGCTCGACCGCTGGGGCTATCCGCACGTGTTCGAGGCCTTCCGCTTCCACATGACCCTGACCGATGCCCTGCCGGAGCCCGATCGCGACGGCTGGCACCGCCGCCTCGCCGAGGCCTACGCCGCCTCGGGCCGGGAGCCGGTGACGATCGACGCGATCTGCCTCCTGACCCAGGATGCGGGCGGGCCGTTCCGGCTCCTGGCGCGCCTGCCCTTCGGTGCGTCCCATGGCTGAGGTTCCCAAGGTCTCTCCGCCCCTCGGCCTCGCACCCGCCATCGACCCCAGCGCCCGGGTCGGATCCTGCCGACTCGGCCGATACACCGAGATCGGCGCCCGCACCCGCCTGACCAAGACGAGCCTCGGCGATTATTCCTATATCGGCCAGGATGGCGAGGTGATCTACACGGCGATCGGCAAGTTCTGCTCGATCGCCGCCAGCGTGCGGATCAACCCGGGCAACCACCCGATGGAGCGCGCCTCGCAGGCCCACTTCACCTATCGGGCGCGTGCCTACTGGCCCGAGGAAGCGGACGAGCCGGCCTTCTTCGACCGGCGCCGGGCGAGCCCCGTTACGATCGGCCACGATGTCTGGATCGGCCACGGCGTGGTGGTCCTGCCCGGCCGAACCATCGGCACCGGTGCGGTGGTGGGGGCGGGCGCAATCGTCACGCGCGACGTCGCCCCCTACGCGATCGTGGTCGGCAACCCGGCCCGGCCGGTCCGGCGCCGGTTCCCCGAGGATATCGCCGCGCGGCTGGAGCGCCTCGCGTGGTGGGACTGGGACCACGAACGCCTGCGCCGTGCGCTTCCGGATTTCCGCGCCCTGTCGATCGAAGCATTCCTCGATCGATACGACACGTGAGGCCGCTATCGGGTAGATATCCTGCGCCGGCAAACAACATCGACATGTATTTGTCATCCAATCGTCGCGTAAGCAGCGTTTAGCTGCGGCCATTCCGCAGCGGATGGATGCATGCTCGTCATCGAGGATCTTACGCGCCAGTACGGTGACCGGCGTGCCGTGGACGGCGTCACGTTGCGAATCGAGCCGGGCAGCTTTGTCGGGGTGATCGGCCGGTCCGGCGCCGGCAAATCGACGTTGCTGCGCCTGATCAACCGGCTGGCGGACCCGGGTTCGGGCCGTATCCTCCACGACGGGCGCGACGTCACGGCCCTGAAGGGGCGGCATCTGCGAGAGTGGCGCACGCGCTGCGCCATGATCTTCCAGCAGTTCAATCTCGTCGGACGCCTCGATGTGATGACCAACGTGCTGATGGGGCGGCTCAGCCACGTGCCGAGCCATCGGGCCCTGCTGCGCCTGTGGTCCGACGAGGACCGGGCAATGGCGCTCGCGGCGCTGGACAGCTTCGACATGGGCGAGTTCGCCGGCCAGCGGGCCGACGGCTTGTCGGGCGGCCAGCAGCAGCGCGTGGCGATCGCCCGCGCCCTCGTGCAGGAGCCGCAGATCCTGCTGGCAGACGAGCCGGTGGCCTCCCTCGATCCGCGCAACACGCGCCTCGTGATGGACGCGCTCGCCGAGGTGAACCGGCGCTACGGCATAACCGTGCTGTGCAATCTGCACTCGCTCGACCTCGCGCGCGCCTATTGCGACCGCCTCGTCGGACTCGCGGCCGGCCGCGTGGTGTTCGAGGGCGGGCCGTTCGACCTGACCGAGGATGTGGCGCGCCGGCTCTACGGGCTGGAGGCCGGCGAGGTCTTGGACGATTCGGCCCAGCGGGAGGCGGAGCAGCGGGCGGCGCTGCCGGGCCGCGTTCCGGCCCGGCCAATCCGCGAGGCCGCCCTCGGCGCATGAATCGGGCCCCGGCCCCAAAACAAACGACAGATCGGGAAACGCCCGGCCGACCCAGAGGGCGGCCGAAGCCCGCACCAACGCCGAAGGACCGCACGATGATCACTCGACGCACCCTCGCCGCCGCCGCCGCGGCCCTCGCCCTGCTCGGCCTGCCGGCCGCCGCCCAGGATTGGAAGGCCAAGTATCCCGAGCTGACGCTGGCGGTCATCCCGGCGGAGAACGCCAGCGGCACCGTCGAGCGCTACACGCCGCTGGCGGGTTATCTGGGCAAGGCGCTCGGCGTGCCGGTGAAGCTGCGGGTGGCGAGCGACTACGCCGCGGTGATCGAGGGCCAGCGGGCCGGCAACATCCAGATCGGGTATTACGGCGCCGCCTCGCTCTCCCGCGCCGTCATGACCGGCGTGAAGATCGAGCCGGTCGCGAGCCCGAAGCACGAGACCGGCATCTCGGGCTACTATTCCGTGGTCTACGTGCTGGCCTCCAGCCCGTACCGGACGGTCGCCGATCTCAAGGACAAGAACCTCGCCCTGGTCGATCCGAACTCCACCTCGGGCAACCAGGCGCCGCGCTTCTTCCTGCGGCGGGCCGGCTACGATGTGGACAAGTTCTTCGGCAAGGTCTTCTTTGCCGGCAGCCACGAGAACGCCGTGCTGGCGCTGACCCAAGGCACCGCCGACGCGGCGGCGAACTTCTGGAATTCGGCGGCCGACAACAACCTCGCCCGCATGCTGACCAAGGGCATCGTCAAGGATGCCCAGGGGCGACCGATGACGAAGGACGACTTCCGGATCGTGTTCAAGTCCGATCTCCTGCCGGGGGATGCCTACGCCGTGCTGTCCAGCCTGCCGGACGACCTGAAGGCCAAGATCCGCGACGCACTCCTCGCCCTGCCGACCGCCGACAAGGCGGCCTTCGACCGGCTGTCGGACGGCAAGGATCTCGGCATCATCCCGGCGACGATCCAGGACTACCAGCCGGTCATCGACATGCTGCGGTTCAACGACGAGCAACGCAAGAAATCCTGATCCGGACCGTCGGCCTTGCGTAGCCTGACCAAGCTGCCGCCGGAGCGGGAAGCCGCCCTCTCCGGCCTCTACGGGGCGGCGACCGGCGCCGCGCGCCGCCGCACGCTCGCGGGCTTTGCACTCATGGCGGTGCTCGCCGTGCTGGCGGGGCTCGTCGCCGAGGTGCGGCCGCTGACCTTCGCCGAGAACATCGGCAAGTTCACCGCCTACATCCGGCAGATCCTGCCGCCGGTCGGCCTCGACCACCCGGTCGCCGACCTGCGCGAGTGGTACTGGGGCCTGTCCGGCTGGCTGGCGCTGCTGGGCGAGACCCTGCTGATGGCCTATCTCGGCACGTTGCTCGGGGGGCTCGCGGGGTTCGTCCTCAGCTTCGCCGCCTCCGCCAACCTCATGCGGTCGCGCGTGCTGCGTCTGCTGACCACGCGCTTCCTGGAGGTCTGCCGCACCGTCCCGGACATCGTGTTCGCGCTGATCTTCGTGATCGCCTTCGGCCTCGGCCCGATGGTTGGCGTGCTGGCCATCGCGATCCACACCACGGGGGCGCTGGGCAAGCTGTTCTCCGAGGTGGTCGAGAACATCGACATGCGCCCCGTCGAGGGTCTGTCCGCCGCGGGCGCCACCTGGGTCGAGACGGTGCGCTTCGCAGTGCTGCCACAGGTTCTGTCGAACTTTGCCTCCTACGGGCTGCTGCGGTTCGAGATCAACGTGCGCGGGGCGGCCGTTCTCGGCTTCGTCGGCGCGGGCGGTATCGGCCAGGAGTTCCTGGGCGCGATTCGCAATTTCTACTACGCGGATGTGAGTGCGATCCTCGTGCTGATCATCCTGACGGTGTTCTGCATCGACCTCGTTACCGAGCAGGTCCGCCACCGGTTGATCGGCCCGGAGAGCCCCCGATGAGCGCGGCCCGTACCGGAAATCTTCGGGCTGAGGCGCAGGACAATCTCGCGCGGCTGCGCGGTCGCTATCCGGCGCAGTTTCGGGTGGATTGGGCCGCACGGGCCCGGTTCGGCCTCGGGCTCGGTGTCCTGATCGGCCTTGCCGCCCTGGCATGCTGGCGCCTCGACGTTTCCATGGCGCGGATCCTCAACGGCCTCGGGCGGCTCGGCTCCTTTGCGGTGCTGATGCTGCCGCCGTCCCCGGAGGGCCATCTCTGGACCTTCCTGCACGCGCTCGGCGAGACGCTGGGCATCGCGTTTGTTGGCACTCTGACGGCGGCGATCCTGGCCTTCCCGGTCGCGTTTTTGGCGGCGCGCAACGTCGTGTCCAACCCGTTCGCGCATTTCGCCGTGCGGCGCGGTCTCGACGTGATGCGCTCGGTCGACGTGCTGATCTGGGCGCTGATCTGGATCAACGTCGTGGGCTTGGGCCCCTTCGCGGGGGCACTCGCCATCGCGTGCTCGGATTTCGGGGCTCTCGGCAAGCTGTTCTCGGAGGCGATCGAGACCTGCGACCGGCGCCCCGGCGAGGGCGTCGTCGCCTCGGGCGGCTCCAGCCTGCACCGGATCCGCTTCGGGCTGATCCCCGGGGTGCTGCCGGTTCTGGCGAGCCAAGTGCTGTACTTCTTCGAATCGAACACCCGTTCGGCGACGATCATCGGCATCGTCGGCGCAGGTGGCATCGGCCAATACCTGACCGAGCTGATCCGCGTGCTGGAACTGCAGCAGGTCGCCTTCCTGGTGCTGATGATCCTCGTCACCGTGGCGGCGATCGACTGGGTCTCGACCCGGCTCCGGCGGGCACTCATCGGGCCGGCGGCGCGCTGAGCCGGTCATGGTTTCCAAAGGGACTCGTCCCTTTGGGACCCCGTCATGCAGACTGACACGCTCCGGCCCTCAGCCGCCGATCACCAGCTCCACCCGGTCGGCGGCGAACAGGGTCCGGTTCGCCTGGATCGGCACGCCCGCGGGATCGATATTGACGCTCGACACCACCAGCACGACCCGCCCCGGCGCGATGTCGAGCCGCGCCGCCTCCTGGGCCTCGGCCGGGCGGGCGTGGATGCGTGTCGAGAGCCGCGTGTAGTCGTGGACGCCGCAGGCCGCGAGCGCCCGGGTGATCGAGCCGCGCTCGGCATAGGCCTCGGCGAAGCCCGCAAAGCGCGGCAACGGTACCCAGGTCAGCGAGGTGGAGAGTGGCGCGTCGTCGGCCCGGTGGACCGTCAGCAGTTCCAGCACCGGCGCGCCGGGGGCGATGGCCAGCGCCGCCGCCGGCTCGGGCGCGGCTGCGACGGTGGCCGAGGCGATGAGATCGCCCCAGGCTTCCCGGCCGGCCTCGGCGACGATCTCCGAGAAGCGGGTGCGCGGCCCGATCGGGTAGGCGAGCCGCGGCTCCTCCACG
Organism: Methylobacterium sp. GC_Met_2; assembly: GCF_026540795.1. Taxonomy (NCBI): domain Bacteria; kingdom Pseudomonadati; phylum Pseudomonadota; class Alphaproteobacteria; order Hyphomicrobiales; family Methylobacteriaceae; genus Methylobacterium; species Methylobacterium sp. GC_Met_2. The sequence continues at coordinate 8,761 of NZ_JALNUM010000133.1, read as the reverse complement.
AAGGTGCCGCGGCCCTGGCTGGCGCGCACGAGGCCGCCCTCGGCCAGAGCGGCGAGCGCCCGGCGTACGGTGTGCCGGTTCACCGCGAAGCGCGCCGCGAGCGCCGCCTCGGTGGGCAGTTGCTGGCCGGGCGCGTATCGCCCCGCCGCGATATCGGCCGTGAGGGTGTCGGCGATCTGCCGCCACGCCGTCAGCCCTTCGCCCCGGACGAGGCCGGGCGCCTGTGCCTCTGCATCCATCCTGTCATCCAAACTTCATTTGTCCGGCGCGCGCCAGTTGTCTATAGATCTATACAACGACGCGACGGAGGGATTCGCGATGACCCCGAACCCGGCAGGCTCTGAACCCGGACCCGAGATCGTGGCCCGACAGGCCGTGATGGCCCTGTGCGCCGACGCCAGCCGAACTGAATTGGAAGTCGCGCTGACGCGGCTTGATGTCCCCGCTGCCGAGGACTTGCGCGCGCCAGAGACCGGCCTCGTGATGGCCACCGGCCGGATCGGCGGCGATGGGCGCCCGTTCCATGTCGGCGAGGTCAGCGTCACCCGGGCGGCGATCCGTCTGGCGGATGGGGGTACGGGATTCGCCTACCATCTCGGCCGCGACCGGACGAAGGCGCGCCTCGCCGCGATCCTCGACGCGCTCTGGCAGGATCCGGCGCGACGCGCCCACGTCGCGGCCGCCCTGGCGGATGCCGCCAACCGGGCCGAGGCGGATCGCCGGAAGGCGGCGCGGCAGACTGCCGCCACGCGGGTCGAGTTCCTGACCGTCGCCCGTGGGGAGGATTGAGCATGCTCGCACCCGGCTTCGCCGATCCCGTCCACGACGCGCAGGCGACGTTCCGCGCCGTGATGGATGCCCTCGCCCGGCCGGGGCTGCCACGGACGCTCACCCCGGGCCTGAATCCGCCGGCGCCGCTGACCCCGGAACTCGCCGCCGTCGCGCTCACCCTGGCCGACGCCGACACGCCGGTCTGGCTCGATGCGGGGCTCGCGGCGTCGCCCGCGGTCGGCGCCTACCTGCGCTTCCACACCGGCGCTCCCCTCACGGAGGATCCGGCCGCGGCCGCCTTCGCGCTGATCAGCGATCCGGCGCGCTGCCCGCCGCTCGACGCCTTCGCCCCCGGTACGCCGGCCTATCCCGACACCTCCACCACCCTGGTGTTCGCCCTGGAAACGATCACCGCGGGGGAGGGGCTGTGCCTCACCGGGCCGGGCATCCGCGGCACTGCCCGCGTCGCGCTGGCGCCGCTGCCGGAGGGCTTCGTCGCGCTGCTCGCCGGGAACCGCGCGGATTTCCCCCTCGGCGTCGACCTGATCCTGACCGCTCCCGGCCGCGTCGCCGGGCTGCCGCGCTCCACTGCCGCCACGGAGAGCTGACCCATGTATGTGGCCGTCAAAGGCGGCGAGGCCGCCATCGACAACGCTCACCGGCTGCTCGCCGAGGCGCGCCGGGGCGACACCTCCGTGCCGGAACTGTCCGTGACGCAGATCCGCGAGCAGATGGCGCTGCTGGTCGACCGGGTGATGACCGAGGGCTCGCTCTACGACCCCGATCTCGCGGCGCTCGCCCTGAAGCAGGCCCGCGGCGACCTGGTCGAGGCGGTGTTCCTGGTCCGCGCCTATCGGACGACTCTGCCGCGCTTCGGCGCCTCCGTGCCGCTCGAGACTGGCGCCATGGCGGTGGCCCGCCGGGTCTCGGCGACCTTCAAGGACCTGCCGGGCGGGCAGGTGCTCGGGCCGACCTTCGACTACACGCATCGGTTGATCGACTTCGCGCTGGCCGCGGAGGGTGGGACCGAGACCGCCGCCGAGGCCGAGCCCCGCGCCGATGCCGCGCTCTGTCCGCGGGTCACAGACCTGCTGGCCCAGGACGGGCTGATCGAGGCTTCGCCGCCGGACGAGGGCGCCCCCGTGGGCGACCTCACCCGTGAGCCCGTGGATTACCCGGCCGACCGGGCCCTGCGTCTCCAGGCGCTCGCCCGGGGCGACGAGGGCTTCGTCCTCGGTCTCGCCTACTCGACCCAGCGGGGTTACGGCCGCACCCACCCGTTCGTGGGCGAGATCCGGGTCGGCGAGGTGGCCGTGGAGTTCGTGCCCGAGGAGTTGGGCTTCGCGGTGCCGCTCGGCCGGGTGCAGCTCACCGAGTGCCAGATGGTCAACCAGTTCAAGGGTTCGGGCGCGGCGCCGCCGCAATTCACCCGAGGCTACGGGCTGAGCTTCGGCCAGAGCGAGCGCAAGGCCATGGCGATGGCGCTGGTCGACCGGGCGCTGCGCGCCGAGGAGCTCGGCGAGCCGGTGGTAAGCCCGGCGCAGGACCAGGAATTCGTTCTGGCCCATTGCGACAGCCTGCAGGCGACCGGCTTCGTCGAGCACCTCAAGCTGCCCCACTACGTCGACTTCCAGGCGGAGCTGGAGCTGGTTCGCCGGCTAAGGGCTGAATTCGAGCACAGATCCGAGCCCGTCGAGATGCAGGAGGCCGCGGAATGAGCGGGACACAGACTTTCCCCTCTCCCCGCGCGCGGGGAGAGGGCCGCGGCGACCTCGTTGTCGACGCGGCAAGCCCGAAGGGCGAGGGTGAGGGGGAGTTTCCGGGTCGGGCGCCTCCGTCGGCGCCCCCTCACCTTCGGCTGCCGCCTCGTTTCGCCGACGACGAGGTCGGCAAAACCCTCTCCCCGCAGGCGGGGAGAGGGGATGTGAACCCGACGTCCCAGCAGCAATCCGGCTACAACTTCGCCTATCTCGACGAGGGCACGAAGCGGATGATCCGCCGGGCCATCCTCAAGGCGATCGCGGTGCCGGGCTATCAGGTGCCGTTCGCCTCCCGCGAGATGCCGATGCCTTATGGCTGGGGCACCGGCGGCGTGCAGGTGACGGCCGCGATCCTTGGCCGGGCGGACGTGCTCAAGGTCATCGACCAGGGCGCCGACGATACCACCAATGCGGTCTCGATCCGCCGGTTCTTCGCCAAGACCTCCGGGGTGGCCACCACCACCCGCACCGCGGAGGCGACGGTGATCCAGACCCGCCACCGCATCCCCGAGACGCCGCTCACCGAGGGCCAGACCCTGGTCTATCAGGTGCCGATTCCCGAGCCCCTGCGCTACCTCGAACCGCGCGAGACCGAGACCCGCCAGCTCCACGCGCTCGCCGAGTACGGGGCCATGCACGTGAAGCTCTACGAGGATATCAGCCGGCACGGGCACATCGCCACCACCTACGCCTACCCGGTGGAGGTCGCCGGCCGCTACGTGATGGACCCGTCGCCGACGCCGAAATTCGACAACCCCAAGATGGACGACTGCCCGGCGCTTCAGCTGTTCGGCGCGGGGCGCGAGCGGCGGATCTACGCGGTGCCGCCCTACACGCGCGTGCGCAGCCTCGACTTCGAGGACCATCCGTTCCGGGTGCAGGAATTTACGCACCCGTGCGCGCTGTGCGGGGCCGAGGGCGTCTATCTCGACGAGGTGCTGCTCGACGATGCCGGGCGGCGGATGTTCGTGTGCTCGGACACCGACCATTGCGAGGGGCGCCGCGCGGACGGGCATGTCGGCACGGGAGACGCGATATGACCGGTCTCACGGTCCGCCGGGCCGGGACGCCCGACCTCCCGGCTGTCCTCGACCTCTACGCCGCGCTGAACAGCGGGCGGGTGGCCACCCTGGAGCAGGCTGAGGCGCTCCTCGACCGGCTCAAGACGGCCTACCCCGATTACGGACTCTACGTGGCCGAGGTCGATGGCGCGGTCGTCGGCACCTTCTGCCTCATCATCCTCGACAACATCGCCCATTGGGGCATGCCCTCGGCGCTGGTCGAGAGCGTCGTGGTCTCGTCCGAGCAGCGCGGCGGCGGACTCGGCCGGGCGATGATGCACGAGGCGTTCCGCCTCGCCCAGGCGCGGGGCTGCTACAAGCTCGCTTTGTCGTCGAACGTCGATGCCAAGCCGGCGCATGTCTTCTACGAGCGCCTCGGCTTCGAGCGCTACGGCTACAGCTTCCGCCTCGATCCCCCCTTTCTGCCCAGCGCCGAAGAGGTGACCCGATGACCGAACCGTTGCTTCAGGTCCGCGGCCTGACCAAGCGCTACGGCCCCCGCCTCGCCTGCGCCGACGTTTCGTTCGATCTCGTCCCCGGCGAGGTGCTGGCGATCGTGGGCGAATCCGGCTCCGGCAAGTCGACGCTGCTCTCCTTGATCGCCACCGAGCTGGCCCCGGATTCCGGGACGGTGTCGTACCGGATGCGGGATGGGGCGCTGCGCGACCTCGCCGGCCTGAGCGAGGCCGGGCGCCGGGCGCTGATGCGCACCGACTGGGGCTTCGTGCGCCAGGACGCGACGCGGGGCCTGCGCATGGCGGTCTCGGCCGGCGGCAATGTCGGCGAGCGCCTGATGGGGCTCGGCGAGCGCCATTACGGTCGGATCCGCGCCCAGGCCACCGACTGGCTCGGCCGGGTGGAGATCGATGCCGGCCGGATCGACGACCCGCCGAGCCAGTTCTCGGGCGGGATGCGCCAGCGCCTGCAGATCGCCCGCAACCTCGTCACGGGTCCGCGCCTCGTGCTGATGGACGAGCCGACCTCGGGTCTCGACGTCTCGGTCCAGGCCCGGCTCCTCGACCTGATCCGTCGGCTCTCGGCCGAACTCGGGCTCGCCGTGATCATCGTGACCCACGATCTCGCGGTGGCGCGGCTACTCTCGCACCGGATCGCCGTGATGCGGGCCGGCCGCGTCATCGAGACCGGCCTGACCGACCGGGTGCTCGACGATCCCGAGCACGCCTACACCCAGCTCCTCGTCTCCTCGGTGCTTGCCGCATGACCGCGCTCCTCACCTTCCAGGACGTCGCCAAGAGCTTCACCCTGCATCTGCGCGACGGGGTGGTGCTGCCGGTGGTTGGCGGCGTCAGCTTGGCCGTGGAACCCGGCGAGTGCGTTGTGCTGGGCGGCCCGTCCGGAGCCGGCAAATCTTCGCTCCTCAAGATGGCCTACGGCAATTATCGCTGCGACGGCGGCGCCATCTTGGTCCGCGACGGCGACACGATCGTCGACGTGGTACAGGCCGATCCGCGGGCGGTGCTGGCGCTCCGGGCGCGGGTGATCGCCTACGTGTCGCAATTCCTGCGGGTGATCCCGCGGGTCTCGGCCCTCGACGTGGTCGAGGCGGCCGGCCGGGAGGGCGGCCTCGACCAAGCGGCGGCGCGCACCCGCGCACAGGATCTGCTCGCCCGGCTCAACCTGCCCGAACGGCTCTGGGGCCTGCCGCCCGCGACCTTCTCGGGCGGAGAGCAGCAGCGGGTCAACATCGCCCGGGGCCTGATCGCCGACCGGCCGCTGCTGCTGCTCGACGAGCCGACCGCCTCCCTCGACGCGCAGAACCGCGCCGTGGTGGCCGATCTCGTGCGCGAGAAGCTGACAGGGGGCGCCGGCGTGCTCGGCATCTTCCACGACAGCGAGATGCGCGATGCTGTGGCGACTCGGGTGGTCGACGTCACCCATTTCGCGCCGCGCGCCCGGGCAGCCTGAGGACGGAGACGATGGACGACTTCATCATCGAGAACGCGACCCTGGTCCTGCCCGACCGGGTGCAGCGCGGCTGGCTCGCGGTTTCCGACGGGGCGATCGCCGAGATCGGCGAGGGCCGCCCGCCTGCCCGCGGCCTCGATCTCGGCGGCGACCACCTGATCCCCGGGTTGATCGAACTGCACACCGACCATCTGGAGAGCCATTACGCGCCGCGTCCGAAGGTCCGCTGGCACCCGCTCGGCGCGGTGCTGGCCTACGACGCGCAGATCACCGCCTCGGGCATCACCACGGTGTTCGATTCGCTGCGTGCCGGCAGCGATCCGGATGGCAGCGGCCTCGGCTCCGAGCTGGAGCAGCTTGCGGGCGCCATCGCCACCGCCCGCGCCCAGGATCTGTTCCGGGCCGAGCATTTCACGCATCTGCGCTGCGAACTGCCCTCCGCGGACGTGCTCGACACGGTGGCGGCTTTCACGGCCCGCTACCCCGTGGGCCTGATCTCGCTGATGGACCACACCCCGGGCCAGCGGCAGTTCCGCGACATGGAGAAATACTACACCTACGCCACCCGCGGCGGCCGGCCGATGGAAGAGATCCGCGCCAACACCGAGCGCAAGATCCGCGACGGCCAGGCGCTCAACGCGCAGAATCGCCCGGCCCTCGTCCAGTTCGCCCGCGAGATGAACATCCCGCTGGCGAGCCACGACGACACCACCCTGGCGGATGTCGAACTCGCGGTCGGCGAGGGCGTGCGGCTCGCCGAGTTCCCCACCACCCGGGAGGCGGCCGAGGCCGCCCACGGCCAGGGCCTCACCGTGATGATGGGCGCGCCCAACCTGATCCGCGGCGGCTCGCATTCGGGCAACGTCGCCGCCCTGGCGCTCGCCGAGGCCGGGCACCTCGACATCCTGTCGTCGGATTACGTGCCGGCGAGCCTGCTGATGGCGGCCTTCCTGCTGCCCGGGCAGGCGCCGGACATCACCCTGCCGGAGGCGCTCGCCACCGTGACGGCGAACCCGGCCCGCGCCACCGGCCTGACCGACCGCGGCGCCCTGGCGCCGGGGCTGCGGGCCGATCTCGTGCGGGTGCAACTGGCCGAGGGCGTGCCGGTGGTCCGCGAGGTCTGGCGCACCGGCCGGCGGGTCGCCTGATGTCGGGCGGCCTCGTCCTCGTTGTCGGGCCGAGCGGAGCCGGCAAGGACACGCTGATCCGGCTGGCGCGGGCGACACTCGCCGACGATCCCCGCTACGTCTTCCCGCGTCGCCTCGTCACGCGGCCCCCCTCGGCGGACGAGGACAACGACGAGATCGAAGAGGCCGCCTTCGCGGACGGCTGCACGGCGGGCCGCTTCACCCTGCACTGGCGCGCCCACGGCCTCGGCTACGCCATCCCGGCGGAGGCCGGCCGTCTGGCGCAGGCGGGCCACGTGGTGGTCTGCAACGTGTCCCGGCGGGTCGTGGCGCAGGCCCGCGCCGCCGGGCCGCCCGTGAGCGTCGTGGAGATCACGGCGCCGCCCGAGATCCTGATGCAGCGCCTCGCCGCAAGGGGCCGGGCCGAGGACGGCGACCTCGCCGCACGGCTTGCGCGGGAGGTGCCGGTCGCGGCGGATCTGCGGATTCTCAACGTGGGTGCGCCGGAGACCGGCGCAGAGCGCCTGACGGCGCATCTGCGCGCCTGTTGAGCCGCCCGCCCGCGGGATCCACCGGGATGGGGCTTACAGGGCACGCCGCTTTCCCGGACGGGTGGAGCCAAGGTGGAACCCGATCCGGGAATCAGCACAGGACTCGCCGCGTCAGCGGCACAGATTGACCAAGATCGACGCTGCGCGGTGTTTCGTGTGGGATCCCGGGTCGCATTCCGCCGGCGCTGCATGCCCCCGGGAAAAGGGCGGCGCTCGACAAGGCGCGCCGCTCGGGCATGAAAAAAGGCGCGTGCCGTCTCCGGCACGCGCCCGCTCGGTCGCCCGGGGCAGGAGCCCCGGGCATCGCTGGGAAGACTAGAAGCCGCCGAACTTGTAGTTGAAGCCAGCGCGGACGATGCTGCCTTCCGTGCGGAAGCGCGAGATGTAGGAGCCGGTACCGACGCCCGGGACGGCGGCGACCAGCACGCTCTGGCTGCCGAGATCGTAGTGCAGGTACTCGGCCTTCACGGTGATGGCGTCGTACTTGATGCCGAGGTAGCGGCCCAGCGCGAAGGTGTTCAGGAAGCTGTCAGTCGGCAGCGCGAACTCGATGCCGCCGCCGTAGGCGAAGCCGGTCTTGAAGTCGTCGTAGCGGCCAGCGAACTGCAGGGCGCCGCCGGGGGTGTAGAAGTTGGCGTCGTGGAACACGTTGCCGTAGGCGAGGCCGCCCATCCCGTAGACCAGGACCCGATCGAACGCGTAGCCGGCGCGACCCGTGAGGGTGCCGAGCCAGTCGAGGCTCTGGCGGAACTGGCTGAGGTTCGGCGGGCCGCCGGCGACGTTGCCGGTGCCGAGCACGACCCGGTTCTTGGTGATGTCGGTCCAGTCGATGCTGTTGGCGATACCGACCACGATGCCGGAGCCGGGCGTGAACTGGTAGTTGTAGCCGGCGGTGCCGCCGATGTTGGCGAAGCCATCCTGCGAGGTCGAGGTCAGGCCCGGGCGGCGGCCGAGCGCCACGTTGTTGGCGTTGCCCGGCAGGACACCGGCGGTGGTGATGCGCTCGCGATCGGTGAAGGTGTAGGCCGACTCGAGGCCGGCGTAGAAGCCCGTCCAGGTGAAGACCGGAACCGGCGTGAAGACCGGCGGCGGCGCGGCGCGGCGCGGCAGGTCGGCGGCCGAGGCGGCCGTCGTGACCAGGGCGGTCGCAGCGGTGGCGAGGAGGAGCTTCTTCATCATGGTTGCGGGGTCCAGGCTTGTGCGTTGTTGAACGCACTTAAGCGCGGCGGCACAGATCCCGCTATGCCTCCGCTGCCACAGTGTGGCTCGAAAGTGTCTGATGGATTTCTGGAGACTGATAATTCCACGATCAAGACACGGCGTTGGCGCTTGACAGTCGAGGCGGTCGCAGGTCCCCGCCGCCCCCGGGACCTTGATCCGGGCCGGCCGACCCTCTAATCGGACCGCGTTTTGCGCCCCTGTCCGAGGTCGGGGCGGCCGATCAGGATCCGGGGCTCCGCACGGTCCCCGCCGCAGGAATGGGAATCATGGGCAAGGAAAAGTTCTCCCGCACCAAGCCGCACTGCAACATTGGGACGATCGGGCACGTGGATCACGGCAAGACA
>NZ_JALNUM010000132.1:0-15847 GCF_026540795.1 Methylobacterium sp. GC_Met_2 | reverse complement strand
CGACCCGGCCCCCCTACCCCAGCGCCTGCTCGACCGCCTTGCCGCACGCCTGCGTGTCGGCATTCCCGCCGAGGTCGCGGGTGCGCAGGGTCCGCTCGGACAGCACCCGCTCGATCCCGCCGACGATCTCGGCGGCGGCTTCGTGCTCGCCGAGATGCTCCAGCATCATCGCCCCGGACCAGATCTGGCCGATCGGGTTGGCGATCCCCTGGCCGGCGATGTCGGGCGCCGAGCCGTGGACCGGCTCGAACACCGACGGATGCACCCGCTCGGGGTTGATGTTGCCCGACGGCGCGATGCCGATCGTGCCCGTGCAGGCCGGGCCCAGATCCGACAGGATGTCGCCGAACAGGTTGGAGGCCACCACCACGTCGAACCGGTCCGGGTTCAGGACGAAATGCGCGGTCAGGATGTCGATGTGGTACTGGTCCCACCGCACGTCCGGATAGGATTCGGCCACCGCCTTCACCCGCTCGTCCCAGTACGGCATGGTGATCGAGATGCCGTTCGACTTCGTGGCCGAGGTCAGGTGCTTCTTCGGGCGCTTCTGGGCGAGCTCGAAGGCGAATTTCAGGATCCGGTCGGTCCCGTGGCGGGTCATGATCGTCTCCTGCAGGGCGAATTCCCGGTCGGTGCCCGCGAACATCCGGCCGCCCGCGTTCGAGTACTCGCCCTCGGTGTTCTCCCGGACCACCCAGAAGTCGATGTCGCCGGGCTTGCGGTCGGCCAGCGGACACTTCACCCCCGGCATCAGCCGCACCGGGCGCAGGTTGGCGTACTGGTCGAATTCCCGCCGGAACAGGATCAGCGAGCCCCAGAGCGAGATATGGTCGGGCACCCGCTCGGGCATGCCGACGGCGCCGAAATAGATCGCGTCGTGGGTCTCGATCTGCGCCTTCCAGTCCTCCGGCATCATCCGGCCGTGCTGCTCGTAGTAGTCGCAGCTGGCGAAATCGAACCAGTCGAGCTGGAGCGAGAAGCCGTGGCGCTTCGCCGCCCGCTCCAGCACGCGCACGCCCTCCGGCACCACCTCCTTGCCGATGCCGTCGCCGGGGATCACCGCGATGCGGTAGCGGCGCTGCGGGCGGGTCTCTGGACCGGACATGAATCCTCCACGCGTTCTGGGAGAGCGGGCCCTCGCGGGGCCCGGGTCGTCGGCGTCAGGTGATTGGTCCGCGCCGGTATCGGGTCAACACCCGGACCTGACAATCAGTCGATTTCCCCCGCCATGGCCCGGCGCTGACGGTCGAGTTCCTCGCTGTAGCGCTTCAGCGTGTGGCTCTCGGTGAGCAGGCCCAGGACCTTGCGGGTCTCGGGCCCGTCGACCACCGCCAGCGCTTCGCTCTCGGTGCGGTCGAAGGCGGCGGCGGCGTCCTTGGCGTTCAGGCCCGGCGTGAGGAAAGCGTCCGCGTGCAGCAGCAGGTCGGCCAGCACGGGCTGCGCCGCGGCGGCGGCATCCCGCGCGGCGGCGTGCGCCTCGGGGACGTTCACGATCCCGGCATAGCGCCCCTGCCCGTCCACCGCGATCACCCGGGAGGGCGAGCCGAGGGGGTGGGCGCGCAGGAAGGTGGCCAGCGGCGTATCGGCCGCCACGACGCGCGTGTCCCGGCGCATCAGCCGGCCCACGGTGAGCGAGCGGATCCAGCCGATATCGTGCGGGCTGCGGATGCTCTCGCCGCGCAGGTGGAAGCGCCAGGTCGCGAAGGAGTAGCCGAAGGTCTTGCGCACGGTGAGCGAGGACGCGATCACCGCGGCGAGCACCAGCCCGGTGATCGGCAGGCTGCCGGTGATCTCCAGCGTCAGGAACGTCATGGTCAGCGGCCCGCCGATCACCGCCACGGCCAGCGCGCTCATGCCGATCACCGCATAGGCGAGCGGCGTGAGGCCGAAGCCCGCCAGCGCCGGCACCAGCAGCGGCGCCCCGGCGGCGAACAGCTTGCCCGCGATGGCGCCCAGGAACAGCGAGGCGAAGAACAGGCCGCCCCGGAAGCCGGAACCGATCGAGATCGCCGAGGCCATCGCCTTGGCGGCGAACAGCAAGGCCAGCGCCGCGATCCCGTGCCCCTGGCTCTCGGCGGCGAAATGCATGTGCAGGGCGCCGTGGCCGCCCGAGAGCACCTGCGGCGTCGCCACGAGGGCCAGCGCCCCGACGCACAGGCCGCCGAGGGCCGGGGCGGCCACCCGCGGGACCCCCGAGGCCTGGACCAGCCGCTCCACCAGGGTGACCCCGCGCATGATCAGGATGCCGAGGCCCGCGCAGACCAGCCCCAGGGCGAGGCTCGGCAGGATCTCCATGCTGGTGACGTGCGAGGTGGTGATCGCCTGCACGTCGCCGAAATCGACCAGCGGCTGCGTCGCGATCAGTTGCTGCGCGATCAGGTTGCCGCAGAGCGCCGCCACCACCACGGGCGTCAGCGTGGCGATGGAATAGGTGCCGATGATCAGCTCGAAGGCGTAGAAGGCGCCGGCGAGCGGCGCGCCGAATCCGGCCGCGATCGCCCCGGCGGCGCCGCAGCCGACCAGGGTCCGCAGGTCGCTCCGGCGGACCTCGAAGGCGATGCCGAGCCGTGAGGCGAGGCCGGAGGCGAGCTGCGTGTAGCCGGCCTCCAGCCCGACCGAGGCGCCGCTCCCGTTCGAGACGACGTTCTGGAGGGCGAGATAGAGGCTGTCGCGGAGCGACATCCGCCCGCCATGCAGGGCGTTGGCCTCGATCGGGTCGATGGCGGGGCGCTTGCGCGGGCCGCGGATGTAGCCCGCCGCGACGATCACCAGCCCGAGCAGCGCGCCGCCGAGACACGGCCCGACGAGCAGGAGCACCGGCGACACGGCATCGGCCGCGCTGAGCCGCATCCCTGTCGGCAGGAGGAACAGCAGCTCGCGCAGGCTCTGCGTCGCCCAGTTCATGGCGGAGACCGCGACCCCGGCGACGCAGCCCACCAGGGTCGCGAGCGCAACGAGGCCGCCCTCGCTGCGGCGGACGAGGCTGCGCAGCTGCCCCGGCGCCTGGACGATCCCGGCTCCGGTCCAGCGGCGCCGGGCGCGCCCGCGCGTTCCGGCCGCTTTCCGGGCCGGTGCATCGATCGGCCGATCGGCCGCGCTGCGGTCGCCGCCCGTGATTCCATCCTTGGCTGCCGCTGGCTGTCGCGCGCTCACGGTTCGTCCGCTCACCCCGATCCGCCCCGGCCGCCGCACCGCGGGTTCGACCCGATGGGTTCACTATAGCGCGCCCGGTGCGGAAGTGGACGCCGGTTCGGCCCAGGCGCGGGCGTCCGGATCCCGATGCGGCCGGCCGCGTCCGTGTCGATCCTGCAAAGGCCGCGTGCCTCGCTTGAAAACTGCCGCGGCCCACGATACACCCCCCGCCAGTGCCGCCGTAGCTCAGTTGGTTAGAGCACCAGATTGTGGATCTGGGGGTCCCCCGTTCGAGCCGGGGCGGTGGTACCATCGAATTTACGTTGGTAGTTGAAAGGGGTTAGCCGCCGGCTAGCCCCTTTTTCTGTTCCGAGATTTTTTCCGGACGTCCGGGATAGGAAGCAAATAGGAAGCAGGACCCGCAGCAATTGGTGACATATTCGTTGTCGACCGGCTGCCCGCTACGCGAAGAGGGGTTCGCAACCTAGCGCGGCACTCTGGGGAAAAAATGGTGATTCGGGCGCGCCTCAGACACTTACCGTCAATCACAGGCATCAGCGCCCTGACGGTTGCCTAGGTGGCCAACGAGACACGCGCCTGAGGGTGATCAAGCCTGGCAGTGTGTGACGGCGGCTCGCCTTTTATCGGCATGCCCTTGAGGTCGCCTGCCATACCTGGGGCTACCCGATCGCTGATAACCCATCGCGCTGGTCACCAAGAAGGTCTTCAACGCCCGGTCTCGGCGCTTGGAGCGTGGCGAACGGGAAAAGCTTAGAGCCACCTGCGCGCGATCGAGGAACCCCCAATGTCCTTGATATGGTGGAGTTTGGCCTAGAGACGGCCATGAGGCGCAGCGAGGTTCTAAAAGTAAGGTGGCGTGACCTCGATGAGGCAAAGCGCACGCTGCTCATTCCGGAGGCCAAGAACGGTCACGCTAGGACGATTCCGCTCACGTCCAGGGCTTTGAGCATCTTGGTGGCTAGGAGACCCCAAGACCCGACAGGCAATGGATTCGTATTTCCCACGAAGAAAGATGCCGTGAAGATGGCCTGGAGGCGCATCATGGGACGTGTGGACCTATCGAACTTTCGCTACCACGACCTACGGCATGAGGCAGTTGCCCGATTTTTTGAGACGGGTCTAAGCATCCCGGAAGTCGCACTCATCAGCGGTCACCGGGACACACGCATGCTCATGCGATACACCCACCTAAAGCCCGGATCTGTGGTCATGAAGCTCCCTTAGAGGGCATTCTAAGACTTGAGAGCGCGATAGACGCCTATCCAGCTGGTCCCCAGTGTCTTAGCAATAGCTAAGAAATTAAGACCCTGCGCCTTGAGGTTCATTACTTTCTCAGCAGGAACTGAGACAAGAAGTCCCTTGCTGGCTAAAGAAAGCTATCCCGCTCATTAAGCTAATTAAGGCCAAACCCATCAGGCAATTGCCATCGAACTCTGCGTAATAAGCGCAGGTAAGCCCCCGCTTCCAACCACTGTTAATATCGATACGGGCGAGCTATGCTATTGCCTATTCACGTGTGCGGGGACCCTCGGACGTGCGGGTGTCCAAGAGGCTCGCTCAATGATTTCAACAGTTATTTGCGGCCATTTCCAAATCACCATTTTCTTCGGTAAGACGGCAATTGGTTCTATTGCGAGCTTGATCGACGGAATACCGCAATCTTGCGATCAAGATGGCGATATGATTACGTCAATGAATTGGTTTTTATCACTGTCAGACCGATGGAACACCCTTCCTGTAGTGGTCTTGCTGCATCGAGATCGGAATCCTTTTGGAGCACTTCTTCTTCACGGCACCAAATTCGGCAGTGTGCCGATAGGAACTTTCAGAGCAGGGTATCTCTGCGGTCGAGGTGGCGTTGTCGGCAAAACGGGCGCTTACTCGACAATTATCGAATATGGAACAGAAGCTCTTATCAAAAGTAAATTTGCACATACAGTCATTGTGACCTCCATGTTGCAAGATAATGAACGTCCTGTGTCACTGGACGAAGGTGTTCGCACCAGCTTTTCCAGAAACTGGCAATTTCACGAAACGAGAAGCCGCCTTCCTTTGACGGGAGGAATGGATGGACTGCTTTCTCGCTTTAGTCAGAAAATGAGAAAAAATTTCCGATACTACAAAAAGCGCGCTGAAATTGACATTGGATGCGTGTTTCATCCTTCTCTCAGTTCGACACAAGCTATTTCCGCTGTAGAGCAGCTGCAGGGGGTGTCAGTCCGATCTGTCAAACTCAAATCAGCCTTACAAAGACAGAGGGCGATTGCGGATCAGCCGGGTTCATTTTCAATGGGACTGATCGACAAAAGCGGCGATTGGGTGAGCTACCTTTCAGGCTGGAGGCAACGCAAGACATGTGTTGTCGAATGGCAACTTAATCACGAGGATGGGAATAACGCTTCGATTTCCATGGCGATGCGACATTTTTTTCTGGAACATGAAATCGCAAACGGAATGGAAGAAGTGATTTTTTTGGCTGGCACTACGCCTATTTGGAGTAGAGTTTGTGAGCCGCAATTGTGTAGTGAATACCTCGCAACGCCCGACGGCTTTATGGGAAGTGTAGTTCGGGGTATTTATGGATTTCTGCACCCAAACGGCAAAGTGTCTCAGTTGACTCGAAAGCACAGGGTGCTTTTAAAAAGCAAATACTTATCTGTTTTTGTGGTCCTATGTGGCATAAACATTGTTGTGGGAGCTAGGGTATGCTCGTGCGTCTTATAAAGCTTGCCCAAAAGACTGCAACAATACTGCTTACTCGGAATACATATGGGCGTCGATATATGCTGCGGCGTGTCCTTGAATTAAGTCAACTTCACGCCCATCCAATTGATGTTTATTACAACATTCGAACTAGTGGGTTTATCCCAAATTTTCTTAATGACTCGGGAGCTAATATAGCCAAAATAGCATCTCGGGAAAACAATCATTATGCTGGTTGTCAACCGAGTTGTCTAAGAAAGGCACTTCAATCGCTCCCCGATACAAGTGAATTCGTCTTTTATGACTACGGCTGCGGTATGGGTCGCGCGTTAGCGACCGCATCAGAATTCGCTTTTCGTGCGCTTATTGGTGTGGAGCTATCTAAAGAACTTTGCGCCATTGCGGTCGAGAATGCTCGGAGCATCGCGGATTCCTTCCCTGAAAGAGCCCACATCAGCGTCAAACAAGGTGACGCGATTGCGGTCGAGCTTCATGGCGACAAACTAGTAATATTTATGTATCATTCGTTCGGTCGAGCGACGCTAACGTCTATTATAAATAAGTTAGAAAAATTAGTTAAAGTCGGACGGGATATTTTCGTAATATTTGAAAATCCTGTCAACGGAGATCTGTTAGAACAATCGACACAGTTCGGGCGCTGGTATGCTGAGCAGGTTCCTTGCGATGTCGAGGAAATTAGCCACCATTCGGATGCCAATGATGGCTTCGTCGTTTGGCGCTCAATCAACACAATTACGGCCGACCGAAGTGCCTATAATAAATTTGAGATATTAATAACTAAGCCAACCTGGCGAGCAGAAGTAATTAGGAGTGACTGATCGGTCAAACCGATGGATTTGGCAGTTGCGTGCTCCACAGACAAGAGCGTTTCAGCCCAATGCTATCGACTTGCACCTTTCAGTAGCCGGGGAACAGACACCTTTCTGATGGTGAGTTCCTCCCTCCAGCGTTTGCCCCCGTGCTCGGCGCAGCGAGCGCGTTCATCCATTCGATTGATTCTCAAGAGACAGTAACGCGTGGCGGTGGAGCGGGGACCTAAGCTCTAGATCGCTAAATGCGCTCACGCGTTCTGCCGCCTTAATGACGGCTTCGCACACAACAGGTGGCCAAGGCACATTGTGGTCATGAAGCAATTGGGCTGCGCTTAGGAGAACGTTGCGTCGGTCGGAGAAAAGCTCATCCTTTGTGATGTCTGATTGAAGAATCTCTTTCGATAAAGCTGTCATAAGCTGAATGATTTTATCCATTGGCTCTGCTTGGTCGTCAGCCTCGGCTGCTCCAATTAGCCCTTTGCTATTGGTCGCTCGACGTATGCGTCCAATCAACATCAATTCAGGACCGTCCGGCCGCCCCATTGCGAACCATAGGACTAAGAGCGCAATTGTATAAATCGCAATGCCAATTAATATTGTGAGACTTAATGCCGCAATCAAGTTGAATCCGACAGGTATTTCACTCAGCCAGCGACTCATTGACAATAGAGAGATATACATCACCGCGCCCGCAAGATACGGACGAATAATTGATGCAAGTTGCTTTTGAAATTCTAGACGCGTCAGTGAGTGAATGATTATCATGCCGGTCACTAAAGATATCAATCCTGCGCCGGCGCGAGCAACTAGAACTCCTGTTACCCCAAACCATAGTGCCGCAAAAAAAAGTGCTGGGAGTTTAATTACTAGATCTGCAGCCACCAGTAGAGTAGCAAAACGCGCTCTGTTTAGCGTCAGAGCCAATGACGAAACCGGACCGGACAAAACACTGAAAATCGCGCCAGCCGCGATTCCAGCGAGAATGGGCGCAGCTTCCGCCCATTTATTTCCCAAGATTATTCTGATAGCGGGATCTGCCATTATGGACAGGCCGATATACGCCGGCACGACGATTGTAGCGGATGCAGAAGATGCCTTGCTGTAAGCTTGGCTCAGACGGACAGTATCGTGTTGGACAGACGAAAAACTTGGCAACCAAGCGCGCGCTAGAGGGATTGCCACAATACTATATATCATACTAGCAAGATTTTCTGCGACGGAGTAGCGGCCAAAATCAGCGATAGAAATATAGCGACTGAGGATAATCCGGTCGACCTGCCATGATATGGCGCCAACAAGCTGACCCAAGCTATGCCAACCCGCCAAATTAGAAAATACTGACCATTGTCTTAAACTTAGGCGTGGACGATACCGGGCGATATAGTAAGAGAGCGTGGTGGTTACGATAGGACCTGTCAAAGTTCCCACTGCAATCGCCCAGTAACTTTGTGTAGTCACAGCAAAAGTTACCGAACTGCCAAAACTTGCTAATTTGCCAAGCAAATCCATTGCGATTTCGCGCCGAAAATCGAGTTCGCGAACGAATTTTATTGCTGCGGGGCTGCTTAGGCAACGCAAAATAGAGCCGACACCTAACACTGCAACAAGCGGGGCAACGCGTAAATCATCGCTAAATTGTGCGAACGGCTTAGCGGTCAAAAGAAGCAAGACAGCAATCCCCACGCCTCTGATGAGGCTCAACGTGAAAGCTGTATCAAGTGCGTCTCTCTCGAACGCTTTAGTTCGAATAAGGCTATTTGATATCGGTAAATCTGTCACCATTTCAACAATAAATATTGGTATCATGGCTAGCGCCACCACACCGAATTCAGCCGGACCCAAAACGCGCGCGAGGATGACAAAAGTTGCTAAGTCAACGAGCCGGGTGGCAAGACGTCCGGCTATCAACCAAATTGCGGCGTTGGCGGTTCTTGTTGCTGTGGTATTGTTTTGCAAGATACGGGATGCCTTATGTAGTTTAGTAACCTCTTTGAAAATATTTTTCTAAGTCCTCTATTCCTTAGCAAGGCGCGGAGAGCCTAACCACCGTATCCCTGCTCGGCTTTCTCAGCGTTATCTGAAGCGCCAACTTGGGCTTTGGACTTGAGAACACGATGAATGCTCATCCGGCTGACTCCCAGCGCCTTCGCGATCGCTGAGGGACCAAGACCCTGTGCCTTCAGATTCATAATCTTCTCAGCAGGAACGGAGACCGGGCGACCCTTTCCAGCGTAGACGCCTGCCGCCTTGGCTTTTGCGATACCCTCAAGCTGCCGCTCACGGCGAAGGTTCGTCTCAAATTCTGCGAATACCCCCAGCATGGAGAGAAACGCCTTACCGGCGGCCGTCCCTGTGTCGATCGGCTGTTCTGTGGCTTTAAGGAACGCCCCTTTCCCCTTGAGGTCCCGGACGATGTCCTGGAGATCCCCTACGGACCGAGCCAGCCGATCAATGCGGGTCACCACAACGGTGTCGCCCTCGCGGACGAACTCGAGAAGGTTCTTAAGCTCAGGGCGCCCGTGGACGGTGGTCCCCGATCGTTTCTCGGATCGGACGATGTCACAGCCTGCAGCCTTCAGAGCCTCTAACTGGATGCCGAGGTCTTGCTCGGTCCCTGAAACCCGAGCGTAGCCATACAGCGCCATCGCGACCGAACCTGTCACAAAAGAATCTAGACCTTGGTTCGATGGCGTATCAAAAGTCCGTAGTCAATCCTTTTGATACAAGCAACCGGAGTAACAGCGGTCCGTCACTTAACGGTATACCGTTCTGTGGCTTATCAGCCGCAGCGATGTCGTCGCTGCGTCATTCTACAAGGAGGTCCATCGTCCCCCACACCGGCGTCTGCGGTTCTCGCGAGTGAGTTACGCCACCTGTATGCCGGTCCTAAGCAAACTCGGCGTGACGAGTTCGCTGGTTCATTGAACCCAATGGCGCTAGGCTCGGCCTGACCGCCCGCGTTCTCTATATGAGCAGCCTCATGACCCACGAAGAGGCTGAGGGCCAGGATTGGCGTTCGGTGAGCACGCGTGCTCCCGATGTGGCAACGGTCAAGGCGGCTGAAGAACGAGCGGAAAAGCCTGGTCGTGGACGCTCGGCGGACGACCCCGCGCAGATACCTGCCCCTGGATGGCGAGACATTCTCACGCGGGTGTTCTGGGCGGTCCCTCGCGATCGTGTTCTCTCGACTGCCGGTGGCGTTGCCTTCTTTGCCCTGCTGTCGACATTCCCGGGGATCGCGACGATCGTATCGCTCTACAGCTTGTTTGCTGATCCGGCGGTCATTGGTCAGCACCTGAGTGTGCTCAAGGGTGTCCTGCCCGACGGCGTTCTCGACCTGATTTCGGCTCAGCTTCAACACGTTGCCCAGCAGGGCGCAGGGACGCTCAGCACGGCGTCACTGCTCAGCTTATTGATCGCTTTCTGGAGTGCGAACTCGGGTGTGGCTGCGCTCTTCGATGCCCTCAACGTGATCTACAGGGAACGAGAGAAGCGAGACCTTGTGCGGGTCTACCTGACGACTTTTCTCTTCACGTTGGGCGGAGCGATGGTGATGGTTGCGGCCATCGCCACGGTCGTTGGCCTGCCGTATCTCCTAAACCAGCTTGGCTTCGGGACAGGAACTGACACCCTGTTGCGGGTTCTGCGTTGGCCCGCCTTGCTCGTCGTCGTGAGCCTGGGCTTGTCGCTGGTATACCGCTATGGCCCAAGTCGTCGGATCGCCAAGTGGCGATGGGTTAGCTATGGGAGCACTCTCGCAGCCTTGGGATGGGTTGGCACTTCGACGGTGTTCTCGCTCTACGTGGCGACTTTCGACTCCTACAATCGAATCTATGGGAGTCTGGGTGCGGGTATCGGGTTCATGACATGGATATGGCTGTCCATCGTCATCGTGCTTCTCGGGGCTGAGCTAAACTCCGAGATGGAACGGCAGACAGCCAAAGACAGCACGGTCGGTCAACCCAGACCGTTGGGTTCCCGAAAAGCGTTTGCAGCGGACACGGTCGGTCCACCATAGGCACCGCAGCATCGACGCGGATTGCTCGACCGTTGAATATTCCGACCGGTATGCACTCGGCGATGTGGTTCTCAGCACCGGCCTGGGCGTCGTGACGACGTCCAGCCCTTCGGGTCACGTCTAGCCGGTGGCTCTTTGCGTTGCGAGTTTTGGGGTCTCAGTAGGCTCGGGGCTAAACGGTGCTTTGAACCTTCCTCCAAGGTTTAGGTCCTCTTGGAGGCTTGTGAGGACTGAGCCGACAAGAAGACGCCTAAGACCGGCTGGTCTGATAATGCCCGGTTGCGCCTTCAAGAGCGCCGATCTTCGCTAGCATTTCGAGCTGTCGGATCCGGTGATTGCGAGCCGTTGGTCGGATGAGGGCCGCCTCCGCCCGATGTCGCCGACCTACAAGCTCGAACGTCGAACGCAATCGCTACAGCGTCAATAGCGAGAACAGCGTGTGTTTCAGCCCTATGCCGCGAGATTGAAATCTGGTCGTGCGCAAAGAATTTTATGAGCCAGCCCTCCAAGGTCGGCACATAAACGCTCAAAGTCTGACAACGTTCGCATCAAACTAGATGATGAAACTAACTACAGGTTAGGCCAATTTTATTCGGGCGATAGCGGATTCGTAACGCTCAGCTTGTAGCCGAGTCAGGCCAGTAGCTAACGCGTGAGTGCCTCGGTAGACGGTCCAAGTGCCGTCGTGTGTCGGCAATATCCGAATCATAGTGGCCCCGCAGTCGAACTACGTAGGAGCTTAACCATTCGTTACCATTTGGCAATGGGTGGTGGCCGCGGTTGGCGAAGCCCTGTTGATAGTGATCGTCCCACTTGGTGCTGAACTAACATCGAGATGGAACGGCAAACGGCGACGGACGGCACGGTCGGCAGTTCGAAACCCTTGGCGGCCCGAAAGGTGTTTGCCGCAGATAAAGTCGGGCTGCCGTAACTAAGGAGTTCGGGGGGAGGGACGGCGTCTCGAATAGACAATTCCCCCGCTAGGCGTCCTACGCCGCCAACGCAGGCACTCCTCCAAGCCCAATAACCAGCGTTCTCTCCTAATCGAGTTTGCACGGAGACTATACCGAGCATCAGATCTGAACTCGGAGAAGAACTGAGCCGGTGACGGTCCTGGGGCGTCAAGGACGCTGCCAACGCATCTTAGGCTATCAAAACCAATCTAATAAAACCCTAAGTTTAGAATAATGGTCGTTTTGAGCGAAATCGATTCGGAAAGCCTTCCTTTTACGGATACAAAATGGGCTGCTTTAGGCAACCGACGCTGCCGGTTAGCGCGCGTCCGACCGTCGGACCAAACGAAATTTGTAATCTCATAGCATCAGAGGAAAGCACCGTAAAACGGTAAAATCAAAGGTTATGGATATAAAGCAAAGGTAAGTCTTAAAAAAAAGACGGTCAAGATGTTTAGTGCGGCGATTTCGGGCAACATCTTCATAACTTAGCTCAATTCACGGCTGATTACAGGTCACCTGAATCGGTGTTTATGCTGCTTGTTCAACTGTTTTATAATTTATTATTTTAAAATGAAATTTTAATTTAATAGATGGCGAGAAGCAATAGCATTGATGTATCCAAAATTTCTCACAAAGCCGTCTTGATGCATAATAAATGTAATATTCGACGAGCCATATTATATGGAACAGAGAGTTGGAAGAACAAGCTATAACACTAAACGATTTTGAAGACCATCTTATCGAAGCGCAGCGAGATTGCATTTTAGGATTCAACTACGCCGTTGACGAAAGATTTATAGAGCGACTTGGGCTACCTGAAGACAAACATGGCGCCTTACTATCCATCATAGCCGAGTTGCTCATCGCTGACGAACAAGGAAAGGCGGTCTCCTACTCGCGTAGGAAGGCTTTCTACTGCGGTCTGAAGCGTTACTGTGGTCGAAGCTACACCTACGCGCGAATCCTCAAGTGGGTTTCGTGGCTTGAAGACGCTGGATACATCAGCAATTGGATTGCCCCACCCCGCCCGCCGCGAGAAGGCGAGCGAGGGACGCAATCGACAATGAGAGCGACAACAAAACTACGGGAGGTCTGTAGAGGCTTGCCTTTAAAAGTATCTCAGCGTGAATGCCTGTGCCTGAATGGTCTCGATAGGAAAAAACTCGACTACATTGAAACCAACGAAACTTTCGATATGCGTCGAGAGGTAGAAGAAATCAATCGGCATTTGCGCAATGTGGAATTCGATATCATGTTGCCCGGCATCTGGCGAACCGAACGCCATCTTTGCATTCCACACAAAGCACCAAAGACAGGTGAGCAGATACAGCTATATGTTCCGCACCTTGAACCAAGCGTCCGACGGGTTTTCTGTCGAGGGTCATTCGATTGCGGGGGGCGCCTATACGGCGCATGGCAAAACATACCTAAGAAGCACCGACCTCTGGTGACCATCAACGGTGAGCCGACGGTGGAACCAGACTATCCATCTCTTCACGCACGGTTAGCTTACGCCTTGACGGGAAGCCCGCTTCGAATCAATGACGACCCATACGATGTGGGCGGCGGTTTCAGCAGACAAGAAGGTAAGTATGCGCTGCTGATAAGTTTCAACGCGCGCAATGAAAGAAGTGCGATCTGTTCGATTGCCCAGAAACTTTCACTTTCTCATGCTCGTGCCGCAAGCTTGTATCAGCAGGTCATTACTCACAACTGGCAGATAAACGGTTTTCTGTCGAAAGACAAAGGTATTGAGCTGCAGAAAATAGATAGTGACATCGCAATCAAGGTGATTCGGGCATGCCTGAATGACGGGATACCCGTATTGCCGGTGCACGACTCGTTTATCGTGCCGGAACGCGCAGAGAGCTTGACCAGGGAGCATATGGGACGGGCTTTGAAATGGGCCGTAGACCATAGCCCCTACTAAATTCAGTTTTCTATTAGCTCTGAAAAAGGTTCCACAGATGGAGGTGAGGGAGAGGACTGCAAAGCCGTCCCAACGGTCTTTGTTATCACCCCTCCCTCACCACGATATATACTAATCTCTCGGCATCATTCATTGATTGTATTGTTATTTGGTGATGTTGCGTTTATTGTAAAATGGTGAAGTTGGAGGTTCTTAAGAAAACAAATAGGATTGATAGAAATGGCATATCCGTTAGTGTTTATAGATTTTATTAGTCCTTGATTAGAGTTTAGTTCCGGCGACTATGGCGCCGATAAGCCTTCCTATTTTGACCAATTGCTTGGAACCCGCTGTCTCGCAGACAGCGCCGGCAAGGATGGTTGTTTCCCATTATTTTTAGAAATTCAGATGAATTCCCGACAATTTACAGCGCCCCGTGCTCTCAACCGACTTCCTCGATGGGCCAAATCAAATGGCAAATGGACAAATGCAGTCCAGCCAGGCAAGACGGCACGTCAGCTTATTCTTAAAGATACTGACTTTCATCTCGATAACTGCGTTAATTCGACAAACTTGAGAATGGTTGCCCTCTGTAAGTCCCTGGAAAACAGGTTCGATAATCGAACCTTTATGGTCAATTGCCATTGCGGCAATCGAGCAAGTTGCTTTGAAATTTCGGGCAACGCTCCAACTCCTACGTTCCTCTGCACCGGTTGCGGTCAGCAGGCAAAACAAGCAGTTGGATATGGTGGGACGATTTGCACCCGTTATGCCGATTTATTCGTTGCCTTTCCCGACACGGCCCCAAAGGACCGAGCGTTACGGAACGAAACGCTGAAATACGTAAGAGAGGCAAAGGGGTTTAGGAAATACGTTACGGCTAGCAAGGCGAAAAGATTTATTCCCTGATTGTGGCTGAGCCGTCAGCTTAGCTTAGTTAGCTTTCATTTTGCTGATTAATAATTAGCGACACGCTTCTACCGTGTGTCGCGCTTATCGCTAGCACTCTGATGGTGCAGGGAACGAGCGGCAAGGCGTTCTCCTTGTCGGCTTCCTAGCCGACCTGACGGCGTTAGCTGTGATGGGACTGCTCGACGGCCAAGGCCCTTCCTTGGCGCCGACGGGTCTCAACGATGTTAGCTCGACGATCCCGTTCCGGTGGACCGCCTCGAAGACGCCATGGGTGGGCGGCACATGGCCGCTTTGCCAACATTAGGGGGTAGCGGTGCGGTCCGTCTTGTCCATCAGTGCCGGGCTGGCGGTAGTCTCGGTCGCGCTTACTCCGCTCTGGGTTTCCCATGGCCCTCGCCCTCAAGGGGACCAGCCCAAGAAGGCCGCGGCCTTCGTGCCGATCTCCCAACAGCCTCAGCGTCTGGACCCGACGGGACAGCCCATTCGGACCATCACAACAGGACTATCGGCTGGCCCAGCCGTCAGCGACGCCCGTCCTGCCCACACTGGAATGGTGGTAGCCCCGACCCCTTCGGCCGGTTTCTCGCCCGCTGGCCCTCCCAGTAGCGTTGCCGCCGATTCCTCGACGGACACGAGACCACCAACCAGGCTGCCTGATGTCGCACCTGTCTCAGGTTTGAGAGCAGTCACTACGGGGAACAGTGCCGGTGAGCCTTCAGCGACAAGCGGCAGCCTCGACCTGAACTCGGCCTCCCTGGATCAGCTGAACGCGCTTGGTGCCGGCATGATCGGCAAGCGGATCGTCGAGTTTCGCCCCTACGCGACGCCTGAGGACCTGGTCACACGACGCGTTCTCAAAAAATCGGATTATGAGATCATTCGCTCCGCCGTCACTGCGCGGTAAGCCTCGGACGCATCGGCCCTGCGGCCGGAACCAGCGTCCAAGAGCGAAGGCTCAGTTCAAGTGAAATTTTGCATCTGCCTGTCTGTCGTATTCATCCCAGGATGGGTGATGATTAAATGGGCGAAACTTAGACGCGTGGCATTGCATAATGTCTTTAGGCGTAAGATTGACGTCTTCAAGACACTTGCAGTCGAAGCGACTTAACTCTCTCGTCGACCTCCATTCGCATAGCAAATATTCGAGTAAGAGGATAAAGCGATTAAACATACCGGTCTCCCTGAAATGCTTGGGAGGTATGTTGGTCGACCGGCAGCCTGAAATCGGTGCTGTTACACACCCTCACGATTTCTGACTATCGTTTGAATCGAATCTCGGTTGTCTGCGTTCGCCCTCGTTGTATCATCGTCGATAGTGGTAAGCGTTGACAGTGTGCACAGGGCCAAAGGCGATGGGTAGGCG
>NZ_JALNUM010000131.1:0-15956 GCF_026540795.1 Methylobacterium sp. GC_Met_2 | reverse complement strand
ATTCCGGCGTGTCGTCGTCGTTGCCGTAATACTTGTACGGCAAAAACTTGCCCGACATGGTGAGCTTCACCCGGTCGCCCTTGTTGTTGGCCTCCCGGGCCATCTCCATGTTGAAGTCGATCGCCGACATGATGCCGTCGCCGAACTCCTCCTGGATCAGCTCCTTGAAGGTCGTGCCGTAGACCATCACCAGCTCGTAGAACCGGTAGATCAGCGGGTCGGTGGGCGGCATCGACGCAATCGAGCCGCGGTAGGGCGCCTCGTTCAGCATCCGCTCCTCGGCCGCGGTGAGGCCGAACAGCTCGGCCGCCCGCTTGGCCTGGGCCTTGGGCAGCTTCATCTGGCCCATGCAGGCCGCCGTGATCAGGAACGGCGACAGGCCGCCGATCTCCTCGTGGATGTGCTTCCAGCTCCAGCCCTTCTCGCGCTTGATGTCGAGAAGCTTCTCGGTCAGGTCCTGGCGCTTCATCGTTTCCTCCTTGACTGATGGTTCGGCCGGTTCCGGCTTGAGGGCCGGCCGGCGGTGCGGCCGCGCCCCTTCGGCAAGCCGTATGCCAATCGGGGCGGCGACAGGCGCGGAAGCGTGCTTTCGGTGCACCGGATAGGCGGGAAGCGCACAACCGCGGCCGGAAACCCTTGCATCCGGAGCGTGTTTTCGGACCATGCGTCTTCAGGTCTCGGAGGCGGCTTTGGACGGAGACGATCGGGACGGGCAGGGGACCGGCGGGCCGGAGGTCGCATCCGCGCGGCCGGCGCCATGGGAATTCGTGCTGCCGGAGGAGCCCGCCACCGAGGATCTCGGCCTGTTCCTGTCGGAGCTCCTGCTCCCGGGGGACGTTGTGGCGCTCTCCGGAGGCCTGGGCGGCGGCAAGACCACGCTGGCGCGGGCGATCATCCGGGAACTGGCCGGCGATCCGCGCCTGGAGGTGCCGAGCCCGACCTTCACGCTGATCCAGCCCTACACCGCCCGGGACGGACGGCCGATCATCCACGCCGACCTCTACCGCCTGCGCGACGCCGACGAGCTGGTGGAACTCGGCTTCGACGAGATGGCCGACGAGGCGATCACCCTGGTCGAGTGGCCCGAGCGGATGCCGCCCCGCGACGGGCCGGTGCTTACCATCGACCTGTCCCTGCGGGCGGAATTCGGCCCCGGGGCGCGGCTCGCCCGGATCGACGGCTCCGGCGGCATGCGCGCCCGCCTGGACCGGGCCCGGGCGGTGCGGCGGCTCCTCGACCGCAGCGGCTGGGACATCGCCGAGCGCGTGTTGATGCAGGGCGACGCCTCGTCCCGCGCCTACGAGCGCCTGACCAAGCCAGACGGCACCAGCGCGGTGCTGATGATCGCGCCGCCCCGGCCCGACGGTCCGCCGGTGCGCGATGGCAAGCCCTACAGCGCGATCGTACATCTGGCCGAGAGCGTCCACGCCTTCGTGGCCCTCGACCGGGGCCTGCGGGCGCTCGGCTTCTCGGCGCCGAAGATCTACGGCGAGGATCTCGCCGAGGGCCTGCTGATCCTGGAGGACCTCGGCAGCGAGCCAATGGTCGAGGCCGGCACGCCGCGGCCCGAGCGCTACGCCGAGGCGGTGCGGCTGCTCGCCAGGCTCCACGCCACCCCGCTGCCCGCGGCCCTGCCTGTGGTGGAGGGGATCGACCACGTCCTGCCGCCCTACGATACCGACGCGCTGCTGTTCGAGACGGAGCTGATGCCCGACTGGTACGCCCCGGCGATCCGGGACGTCACCCTGTCGGCGCAGGCGCGCGCGGACTTCGTGGATCTGTGGCGGGCCGCGCTCCAGGGCGCGATCCCCGACCGGCCGACCTGGACTTTGCGCGACTATCACTCCCCCAACCTGATCTGGCTGCCCGAGCGCGACGGGCTGGAGCGGGTCGGGCTGATCGACTTCCAGGATGCCGTGATGGGCCACCCGGCCTACGACGTCGCCTCGCTGCTGCAGGATGCCCGGGTCGATGCCAGCGCCGAGTTCGAATTGCGGCTGCTCGGCCTCTACGCGCGGGAGCGGCGCGGCCGGGATTCTGCCTTCGATGTCGGCGCCTTCGCGACGGCCTACGCGCTGCTCGCCGCGCAGCGCGCCACCAAGATCCTCGGCATCTTCGCGCGCCTCGACCGGCGCGACGGCAAGCCCGGCTATCTGGCCCACCTGCCGCGGATCGAGGGCTATCTCACCCGCAACCTCGCTCATCCGGCGCTCGCCGGGCTGCGGGCCTGGCACGCGGAGCACCTGCCGGGCCTCGTCGCCCCCGCCCCCGAACCCTGACCATCGGATCCCTCCCGCATGAGCGAGCTCGAGTCAGCCGTCAGCCGCGCCTTCGTCCTGGCCGCAGGCCTGGGCAAGCGCATGCGGCCGGTGACCGCCACGGTGCCCAAACCCCTGGTGGAGGTGGCCGGCAAGGCGCTCCTCGATCACGCCCTCGACCGGGTCGCCGAGGCGGGGATCGGCACGGCCGTGGTGAACGTCCACTATCTGGCCGACCTGATCGAGGGCCACCTCGCCCGCCGGGCCGAGGGACCGAGCGCGGGCCCGGCCACGATCCTCTCGGACGAGCGCGCGGCGCTCCTGGAGACCGGTGGGGGCATCCGCAAGGCGCTGCCGCTCCTCGGGGATGCGCCGTTCGCGGTTCTCAACTCGGATTCGTTCTGGCTGGAGGGGCCGGCCTCCAACCTGCGCCGGCTGATCGAGACCTGGGATGCCCAGCGCATGGACGGGCTGCTTCTGGTCGCCCCCACCACGACCAGCCTCGGCTACGAGGGGGCTGGCGACTTCGTGATGGCCGCGGATGGGCGCCTGGAGCGCCGCGGCGAGCGGGTGGTGGCGCCCTTCATCTACGCGGGCGTGGCGATCCTGAGCCCGGGGCTGTTCGCCGACACGCCCGAGGGTTCTTTCTCCCTGAACCTCCTGTTCGACCGGGCGATCGCGGCGGGGCGGTTGTTCGGCATGCGCCTGGACGGCCAGTGGCTGCATGTCGGCACGCCCGACGCGATCCGGGCCGCGGAGGAGCGGGTGAAGGCGAGCGCCCGGATCCTGTAATCCGGCCGCTGCCGGGCCGGTGTTCGCGCGAAGCGTGAAGGTCTTGCGACGCGGTGTCTTGCCAAGCCCGATCCGAGCCTCTAGAAGCCCCTTCACACCGGCGGGCCAAGACCCCGCCGCCGTGTCAGGCGCCCGTAGCTCAGCTGGATAGAGCACCAGACTACGAATCTGGGGGTCAGAGGTTCGAATCCTTTCGGGCGCGCCATCACTTAGCTAAGTTTCATGACATCGCTGAATGGGTTGGGGTAACGCCGCGGGTAACCGCGCATCCCATCGTCAGCTGCTGTCCGCACCGGATGCGCGAGCGGCGGTCGTAGGGTGTGGTCGCACGGCCTTTGCATCTCGCCTGGGTCGGCGCTCGGGATGGGTCGCTGACCTCCACGCCCGCCCCGGCTCCGTCCCCTGGCAGCAACGCGGGCGGGCGTGGATGCCCATGCGATGCGACAAATTGTACTGTTAAGTACTCCACCACGCCACTCCCTGGAACATAAAGAACCGTCTGCCCAATTCACTGACATCAGAAGATTTCAGTGAGTTTTTGGATGTCTGACCGTGCGGCCGTCACTCATTCGTCCAGGAAGTCACCTCGATCTCTGAAATCAAATCGGCGACCTCTAAGGGTTGCCCGTGCGCAGACGGTGGAAGACTCAGCGGATCAAGAAGCGGCGGTTGCCACGGTTGATCGTCTGGAAGCCGCCCTTCGAGATTTATTCAAGTAGCCCTCGTAAGGTCCGCCGGCGCAGTGTGCGCACCTTGATAGTTTGCCGCGCGCACTGGATGCGCGAGCGGCGTTCGTGAGAAGCGGACATCAACCGGAAAAGTCCGACGCCTTTAATAAGGAGGTCAGTGCCGCAGCTGACCTGCACGCCTGCCCTAGGCGTCATGGCAATGAACTGTCGGGGCGGGCGTGGATGCTTCGGAGGGGGTGATTCCCTCCAGACACGTTTTCGACCCTAAGCCGCTGAATTGATTGAGCTTAGGGGCGAGTCCCTCACGGCTGGGCGTGTATAATATCAACACCCTCGCAGAGCTGATCCGGCAGGCCCGCACGGGACGCCAGAGCGGCCGCGGTGAGCCTACGGGCTCGAGCTCTGTTCAGCGCCTCGTCAGCATGGCGTTCGAGCATCTCGGCCCGACCGTGCTCCGCGAGGGCGAGCCGGATCTGCGCCAGGGCGAGGAAGGCGTAGATCATGCGCATAGCGTGCCCTCCTCGAACAGCCGGGCCAGGTCGTGCCAACTGTCGTCCTCAAAGAGGCCATCCAGTGTGCGCCCGAGCCGCATCTTCATGAGGACGCCGCGCTCCGTCACCATCGGCCGTCCCTGAAAGCGCTCGAAGGTGTCTTCCAACTCCAAATGGACGGCAGAGGCCGCCTGCCAAGCGGTATCGTAGGCCGCCCAAACTTCGGACGCCTCCCGCAGTTGCCATCGGCCGCCGCCCCATGGGAATTCCCGCTCCACATCCCTGTAGAGGGCGCAGGCGATCTTCCATAAGCGGTCGTGCTCGCGGAGCGTCGGGGTTGCCGCGATCATCAAGGCGATGAAGTCGGCCTCATAAGCGGCGGGCGGGATCGCTGCGACCACCGGCACGGACGCCAGGGGAGCCGCGAGGATGGCGCCGAGCGCGGCGCGGCGGGTTGAGGCGCTCATCGTGCCACCCGCGACACGAAGTAGTCCGCGCCGTCCGGCCCGACGATGACGACACCGCTTGGCCTGATGCTGACCCGGCGGTTTAGCCTTGAACGGACGTAGTTCGTCCCGTCGAAGCCTGCGACCGCCGTACCAAGTTCGTCCGCGTCTCCATCCTCTTCAGGGTCGTGCGGCTCGTCCTGAATGTCGCCGCCGTGCTCGTTCTTGGCTTCAAGATCCGTGTCGCCGTCCAGCGCATGTAATAGCGCGAGGTCCGCTTCGATGCGGTCGGCGATCCGGCGGCGTAGCTCGCGAACGCGCTGGCGGTCGGCGCTGTCGTCCTCAACGAAGTAGCGGATCAGCCCCTCGCGGATGGCTTCGATCGCGGCATCGGCGGGCGGCAGCGGCTCGGCCGCCCGCATCGCGCGGATGGCCTGGGTGACGGGGCCCGACTGCCGGCCGAGTTTTGCGTCAGGTTGACGCGAAATTGCTGCAAGCCGCACCCCCTGGCCTAATAAGGGCCGCGGGTTGCCGGACCGGGGTAATAAGGGCGTGCGTGTGCTATGGGCGTGGGTAGCCATTGACGGTACTCCAGATGCCGTTGGTGGTCAGGCCCGGCCGGAAATCTCACCTTCCTGTCGGGCCGTTTTCTTGGTACCATGGTTTCTATGGGCACGCAAGAAACTTTGACACCAAAGAAACGTCGTGGCCCCAAGCCAACGGGCCAGGGCGAACCGGTCACCGTCCGGCTGCATCGCGAACATACTACCCCTCTTGATGCTCTGATCGACGCTCGGCCGGATCCAAAGCCGTCGAGGCCTGACATCCTCCGCGAAGCCCTCACCGAGCACTTGAAGGCGAAGGGCTACCTGAAATGAACGACCCTGAGCCCGACGAGCTGTTCCGCAAGCGCCTGCTACGGGTCGTGTCCGAGAAGGATCGTCACGCCGCTTTAGTGGTGGTCGGAGCCTACCTCGACGCCCTCGGCCGCAAGTACGGCCGGTTTAGGACCGGCGTGGCGCTCAAAGGCTTCGGTCCGCGAGGATCCTGAAGGGGCGAACTGATGGCGATACCACACCTGGTCCTGCTCGTTCTTGCTCTGCTCGCGACCATGATAATGGCTGTTGCCTGGTTACAGGATCCCGCGGCTCCTACACCGGCGGAATGGTTCGTCGCGAAGGTCTCGGAGGGCGGCTCATGGGCCGGACTTTTCCTGACGCTGCTGGCCGTCGCCTATTTCGCGTGGCGAGCGAGCCGCGCGACCGGGAGGGCTAAAGGCCCGAACTGACTGCCGCCGGCGTCATCTTCATCGACGAGAACGGCGAGGGGCCCGGGGTGCGGCTTCGGAAGGCGTAGGGTCGATCTCTCATGAAGCGCGATATGGATTTCATCCGAACCGTCCTACTCGACGTGGAAGCCGAAAAGATGCAGGCGCGATACGACGAGCTGATCGGGAAAGAGGACGAGGAAAACGGACTACAGCTCGACAAACTACGCTACCACTGCAAGATCATTGCTGATGCTGGCTTCGTCAATTGTATAAACGACATGTCGTTGGGCCAAGTGCCGATCGATTTAACTTGGTCAGGCTGCGATTTCGTAGACACCATCCGCGATGATGATGTTTGGCGGAAAACCAAGTCCGGTGCCTCGAAGGCGGCGGGCGCAGGCTTCGGCTTCATCGTCGAGTTGGCGAAAGGCTACGCCAAGGCGGAGCTACAGAAGCTCGGGCTGCCACTCAGCTGATCCAGTGCCTCGCTGGTGACGGCACGGATCAGCGCCCTATCTCGGCCCGATGCTGGTTAACGAGAAGGTGCATGTCTCACTTTCAGGCTTCCCGCCATTCCGATCGCACGAGTTTGCAGCTGAAGGTAGAGACCCGCGAGGCTACGTCGCTCGTAGTCTGGAGCGAGATCGAGGCCGAACGCCAGGAGATCGAGGAACGCACCGAGCGGCTCAGAGCGATGCGGTTGGCACGCGAGAGCAAGGCATCCTGATAGATGAGGCCGGACCGCGTCCTCGCTGCCGTGGGATTGCTTCTTTGCTTCACCACCGCAGCGGGCGCCTGCCAATGCACCGGCTGCGGCTGCAAGGGCGGTCCGGGCTTTCGCGACCCGAACAAGCAGTGCGTCAGCTACGAGAAACTCGATAGCGTTTGTGGCTCACCGCCTACGACGAGGTGCGTCTTCGAGCACCACAAGCAGGAGTGCGAGCACGAGGGCGCCATGCCTAACGAGAAAGGTATGGAGCACTACCGTAAAAGTATCGAAGCTATTCCAAAAATCCTATGATTCACAAATCAGTCCACCATTCCTTCAATATTGTAAATTATAGAACGGAGTGTTCAGATTGGGTAATCCTATCGAAGATGATCCTGAATTAGCTGCAGCAGTAGGAAGGGTTGCAAGTTATTGGGCCCATTTGGAACATCATTTTGCAAGTTTATTTGGAGCGCTGACAGGACTGGATATGACAATGGCCGTTACGGTCTTTAGTTATTTCAGAAGCGCACGAACGCAGCGTGATGTCATTCTATCGTCAGCTAAGGTTTCTTCCAGATCCGAAGAAAAAACGTTCGACAGGATCAAACAAGTATTGTCGGAATATGATCGACTGGCGGCAGTAAGAAATGCAATTGTCCATACGCCATTTGGATATGAGACAGAGGGCAAAAATTTATACCGAATGGAGCGAGAAAGAGTAAGCCAGCCAGGAGTTTTTCCTTATAAAAAGACCCCATTTACAATTCAAGAAGTCGAAGGTCTACTTGAACCAATCAAGGAATTGATAGGAAATCTAAGAAGTTTGAATTTATATATAATAGAAAAACCCTTGCGAGACGCGGGTGTATCTATGCCAGATCGCCTCGGCGACTAGGCAGACTAAAAAAACACCAGCCAACTACCCTACACCTCGGCACCGGCTCGGCTCCCAGTATCCTGCCTGGATACGCACACCCCTCGCCGCCCTCGCTCTCGTCGTCGCTGACTCGGCGACCGCTGCGGCCGATGAGAGCAAGGCCACAGGCTTGTACGATTGGCTCGACAAATGATCCTGAGGTGATGAGATCATGATCATAAACGCACGTACAGCTCCGGTCGAGAGAGAGTATCTATTTATCGATGGAGGATGCCTGCGCGCAGCCGTTAGCAAAATAAGCAAAGACATCTTCGGCAATGACGAAGCTTATAAACCATTATTAAAATCGTTTGCGACCCCTGATTTTCACAAGATCTATTATTATGACGCTATTCCCGGGAGAAATCACAACGAGGCTCAAGCCGCCTATGAAGCCAGAATTCAGCCAGAATTTGAGCGGATCGAGAAAATTCAAATGCTTGATCGCGTTCATGTTGCGCTTGGGCAAATCGTAGGTGCCAATAGAAGGCAAAAGGGTGTGGATGTACGCTTAGCGGTTGATATGATGACGCAGGCGTTCAGAGGAAATATTACCAGAGCGACATTATTTGCTGGAGACGCCGATTTTGTCCCTTTAATTGAAGCTCTGGTTGCGGAAGGATTACATGTGACTTTGTGGCATCCACCTCAGGCAAATGGTCAACTAAAACGCGCGGCAGACAGTACAAGATTGTTCAGCTTTCGTAGTGATCTTAAGTGTTTTGCATCCGACGATGAATCCCCGGCGTTTTTTCTTAACCCGCCAGGGGGGCAAAGCGAACCTCCTCCAGACGCGCATGTTGTTTTTTTGGGCGACGGCAGAAAAATAGCTGGGCGATGGCGTGGGAACAGTTTGGTCATTTGGGTTCACAGCGGCTCATTTTTCTGGAACACATACCATTTAGCGGCGCCCGATTGCACTTTACAGGCTGCGCTTCGTGCATTTGATGCGCTAGTGAATTTAGGAATTGCTGATACTGCTGAACAGTGGATCCAAACCTAGAAGGCATCCCGGGCACGAGAAGCCCCGCCAGCAGCCGCTGCACGGGGCTGAAGGAAGATCTGGGAGGACTGACAGGTAGACCCGCGGGCGAGGCGGTAGTTACCGCTCAATCCGCCCGCCGCATCTGCGCCCCGCTGCGCTGCACGACGTCGGCCGCCTCAGATATCGTCGCTCGACCGCATCTGCCGGCCCGTCATCTGCTTGACCTCGCCGAACATGCTCCCCTTCGCGACCACCGATGCCCTGGTGTTCGGCCCAGGATTGTGGATCCGGACGTCCATGAGCGCGCGTTCTGCGGCCTGGGTCGCCCCAGTGGTCCCCCCGCGAAGCGAGTTCTGGAGAGCGCTACGGGCAGCCGGGCGCAGCTCCAGAGCCTTCGCCCGCTCGGCCTCTGACGCTCCTCTCGCTTCGTAGCTCCGGCGAGCCGCTTCCCGAGCCGCCCAGCCTGCGCCATCAGCCCTGCTGGCGCGCAATACGTTGACCTGATCCATGGTCACTCCCGGCGCATCTGTCATGCTGTTCGGCTTGAGGGTGCTTGGCGAGCCGTTCGGCAGAAAGTCAGAGTCACTCGATGAGATACGAGGACGCTCTCCAATCGGTGGGATGTTCGGGACGCTCGCGACCGGAGCTTGCTCACCCCGGGCGATCGCTGCGCGTAGACTTGGGTTGAATGGAGCCCAATCCTTCGGCTTGCCACCAGATCCGCGCAACAGTGCCAGCGCGACGCGCGTCTGCTCCTCGAGGCTACCCGCCATGGCATTCGGCGCCTTGATCCCGAGCCCCGGCGCGAGCCTGCGCCAGTTCGAGTTGAGGATCTGGTAGTAGCCCTGAGCCGTGTAACCCTTGGCCGCCAACGGACTGAGACCCTGCCTCTGTCCGACATAGTTCATCGTGTTCTGGCCGTGGCTCTCGTACTTCTGAATAAGCCCGAGCGTGTTCCGTTCATCGGCCGTCATGGGGACGTTATCGGGAACACCTGGCATTGAGCCGCCCCGCCCTCGAAGGGTGCGCCCGACCTGCCCGGCAGGACTGTCCAGCCCAGGCAGCGCGGGACCTCGACCGCCGCTATCGCCCGTGTCACCGACCCCATACCCACCGCCGCCCGGCGCGTAGATGCCGCCGCCAGTGCGAAGCATCTGCCGGATCGCCGGCAACCCACCGCCGCCGCCATAGCTAGCCTTCTGGATCAGGCCGCCCAGGCCGCTGCCCGTCGCGTCGAACGACTGCTGCTGCACCGTCGCGCCGCCCTCGCGGATGCGCTTCAGCTCCTCGGTCAGCCGCGTCATCTCGCGGCGCAGGTCCTCGGCCTGGCTCTTCGAGCGATCGCTGGCCGTGCCGCTCTTCTCCATCAGGCCGAACTGGTCGAGCTTCGTGCGCAGCTCCGCCTGCCGCGCCTCGATCTCGGCGACGCGCGACCCGTTCTGACGGAGGTTTTGGTTTCCGCGCAGCTCGTCTGGGCTCATCGTCTGCCCGCGCATCTGCGCGTCCAGGGCCTCGCTCTCGGGCGTCGAGCTATCCGCCCGCGGGTAGAACTTGTTCACGAGGCGCCCGACCGTTCCGCCACCGCCGGTGCTCTTACGCAAGGCCTCTGCGATATCGCCTTTCTCCAGGTCATGCAGCGCTTCGGCAGCGACGTGGAGGCTGTGTGCCAGCGAGCCCGCGAGGGCTGTCGTGCTGCTGAGGAAGCTGAGAGCGTCGGTGCCAGCCTGCTTCCAGTTGATCTTTCCGAGCTCCGTCTGGATGTCGCGGATCGTCTTGACGACCTCGCTCTCAACGCCGTTGCGTTGGTCATCCATGAATTTCTTCACGGCCACCGCAGCAGCGGTCAGGCTTGGTGTCAGCTCACGCGCGGCGGCGTTGTAGAGCTTGTTCATCGTGCCTTGAAGGCCGTCCATGGCCCGGGCGTAAGCTTCGGCGTCGGCGATATCCTTGTCGGAGACGATCCCGTTGTTACGCTGATAGCGCTTGATCTGATCGTCGAGCGAGCCAAGTCGGCCGTCCGCCAAACGGGCCGCGTCGCCGAGCTTCAAAACATTATCTGCGTAAATCCGGCGCTCGACGGGATCTTTGATGCCTTCCTGTCCGTGCAAAGCCCTCATGTATGCTTCACCAGCATCCTTGCTTCGCATGATGCCGTCAGCGATATCGTTGAAATACTTTCGGCCAGACTCGTCTTTTCCCTGCCGGCGCAGAAACTCCATCAAAGGCCCGTAGCCTCGGTGTGCAAGCCTGGCATCCTCGGCGAATTTCTGTAGCGCCTGTCCCGAGGTAGCAGCATCCACGCCGACCGCGCTCAGCACGCCCTGAACGTTCCTCAGGGTACTTGCGGCAATCCCGGTGTCCCGACTGAGCTGCCCCAACTCCTTCGCGCCTCCGCCGAAGTTGCGCATGGCGGCGCCGATGCCCGCGATGGTGGCGGTGAGGGTCAGCCCGGTGATACCCACCGTGGCGAGGGCAGGCGTCAGGACGTTCGAGGCTGCACTGGCGGCACCCTTCATCCCGCTCTCGACCCGGCCCATACCCTTCGCCAGGGCCTCGCTGTGGGCCTGCCCCTCGCGGGCGACGCCGCGCAGCGTGGCCGCGATGTTCTTGAGGGGGCCCGTCGACTTATCGATGACCTCCGCCGCCATCCTCAGGGCTTCGTCCTGGCTCATGGCTCGCTCCTACTTCTGCGGATTGGTGACGGGGATGCGAAGAGCCGCTGCCGCCAGGCGATCGAGATTGTCCGCCATCGTCACGGCCAGTTCGGCCGCCGCCTCCAGCGTCGCGACCTCGAAGGCTGCGGTCAGATCTTCACGGGTGACGTCCGGCCAGCGGGCCATGATCGTTTCGACCACCTCGGCCTTCCACGCCGCCGCGGTGTCGCCGGTGGCGGTGCTGAGCAGATAGTCGGCGATCTCGGCGACGCGGGTCACGGCGCAGTCTCCGCCCTGTTGCCGCACCAGGGCGAACTACGCAGGCGGCGCGCTACACTGATCTCTCGAAATAAATCCGGCGGGGAAAAACCATGGAAGATTGGCGCCTGATCGCTTTTGCGGTCTTCATGATCGTCGTCATGGCAGCGGGAGCAGCGTTCCTGCATCGCCGCCGGCGCGCGCAGCGAACTGGCGATGATCCGGTCTACGGCGTCGCCAGCCTGGTCCCAGAGACAGTCAGGCCGCCGCACGAGACGCGCCCTCGTGGGGTCGGTACGACTGGCGACTGAGGCTGCCGGCATCACGGTCACACCCCATCCGCAGCGGAGAGCTGCGCGGCCTGGAATAGGTTCATCGTCGCCTCTAGGGCCGGCCTCTGCTGCACCGCCAGGATGCGGGGCGGATCCACCGAGGTGTCGACCACGGAGGCGACCCAAGCGCCGTCGGCTAGAGCGGCTCGAACGCGATCGTGCGACACGCTTTCAGCTGGAACGCGGCGGTTCTCACCAGCGGTCGGGCAGGCGCCAAAGGACCAGCAGTCCCCCGCAATACAATGCCAGAGGCGACCATACCGGGCGTCGTTCGCGGCCAGGGCGGCGAGGTCAGTATAGGTATCGATCATTTCAGGATGCCCCAGGGGCCACAAAGGCGCATGCCTCACGTATGGCGCTGAGGGTAATCGTCTATCGGCTGGTATTAGACGGCAATTCTGTTTTGACGTGGCGCTAACAGCGTAAACTACTGTCTTCAGCTGATCGATGGTCGATGAAGCGACGTGCGGCGCGCGGCCGGCGACGACGATCTCGGCGGTTTCGGTTGTCTCCAGCATGTCACTGCACCCGGTCGGAAACGGCGGCATCGACTGGGGCGGCACGCAGGATCGCGTCGCACTCGACCACGTCGAGGTCGGTGTGCAGGGCGAGGTACCGGGCCTGCCGCTCCCGCAGCTCGCTGTGCGGGCCGGTCATGATCGCCCGGCAGCGGTCACGCTCGGTCTCGCGGGCCAGGCGCTCGCCCTCCGAGCGGCCTTCCTCCCGCGCATCGTCGCGGATGGCATCGAGGTCGAGGCGGCGCATCAGGGCCGCCGGGCGTGGTTTTGATTTTCGGTCGCGCCCTGCGCGTGCCAGCCGTCCTCCAGCGCTTTCGGCAGGTTCACGAGCTGGACGAGGCCGGGGCGGACCATGCCGCCTTCGTGCCGGGTGCTGCCGGGGATCGTCCGGTGGAAGGTCCGCACCTCGCGGGTTTTGGTCCGGTCGATCCGGCCGTCCGCCGCATAGCCGTGCGCGAACTGGGACGGCTCGCCGTTCTCGTCGGCGTAAGCCTCGAAGGGCTGCTCCCGATCCGGCGTGACCACCTTCGTGGCCGGGACGCTGCGGCCGGAGGCGACTTGCGGGCCGGGGATGCCGTGTTCGGCCGCCAAGCGCTCGGCCTCGGACCACTCGGCCAGGAACGCGGCGATCGCCTCGGCGTGAGCGTTGTAGCCCTCCGGGATCCTGCCGACCACGGCCTGCACCGCGGCCTCGGCCTCGACCTTCCGGCGGGCCTTCGCCTCGGCCTCCTCCCGCTCGCGATCCTCGGCCTCGCGCGCCTCGGACTTGGCCAGTTCGTCGGCGAGGTCATCGAGGCGGACGGCGCACCGGGCTGCGACACGGCCCATGCGTGCGATTTCCGCGTCGTGGGCGGCATGCTTGGCGTCGTCGCCGGTACGGAGCACCTCCGGCGTCGCGGCCGTCAGCGCCGCGATCTGGGCGTTTGCGGCCTCGGCCTCGGCCTGAGCGGCGGTGATGTCCTTGCGCACGCGCTCCGAGGTGCGGGCGGTTGCGCGGGTGGTGGTCGTGCCCAAGGGTCCATCCTTCAGGTTAGAGGTGCGGCCGTCCCGACCTTGACCGCCTTTTCTCGTCCGGGGCGCGGAGGTCGGGTTCCCGTTGTTCGACGGGCCGCGGGCGTCGTCGCTCGATGCCCCGAATTCAGTGCCGGGCCCGCTTTCGGGGCCGCGCGGCGAGTGTGGCGGTGATCTCCGATTCCTCGATCGTGAGACCCGGAGCACCGTGTGCGAGGATCTGCTGCGCCCTAGCGTCGGCATGGTCGATCGGCGGAGAGCCGGCGGGCGTCACCGCCACGGCCGTCAGGCTGCGCTTGACGTTCTGAACGCCCTTGCTGGCGCGAAACTGCTCCACGAGCTCGCCGGCATAGGCGACGGGATCACGGTGGCCGGCGGCGAGCGCCTTGCGGATCTGATCCATCGGCATGGCGGTCGCCATGGCCAGATGCTTCGCCAACTCGCGGCGCCCGGCCGCCTCCGGCATCGCCATCACGGCCTCAACTCGGTCCTGGCTCATCCGATCGCCCTGATCTGGTGGGCCACGCTCCCGCCCCGACGGTAGGAACGCGGCCCGTCCTGCCGCTGCGGATGCCAGGGACCAAGGAAGAACCCGGCGGGCAGCGGTAGGATCTCTGAACTACGGCGCAGATCTTCGTCCGGTCGAGACGGCCTGTACACTGGACGCGTTTGGACATTTTGCATGGACATTTCGGGCGGCTACTTTGTCGACGTAGTCACGTCGGAAGAACCACCGGCCGTCCAGCTTGACGCCGGCTCCGCGGCGGGCGCGCTTCAGAGCCGCCCACTGGTCCAGGCCCATCGTGGCCTGCGCCACCTTGAGCGGCACGAGGTCGTCGGCCGTGGCCACCAGGGGCAGCAGCGTGGCCTCCATCCGGTCGAGGTCGGCTCGCTGCCGGGCGATTGCATCGAGCGCGGCGCGGACGGCCGCAGGGTCGGGGCGGGCGCGGGGCATGGTCAATCCTCGTCATCCTTGTCCTCGATCGCGGCGATGGTTGCGGTGACGGCCCTGGCCGCTTCGGCCAGTTCTGCTCCCTCGCTCAGTTCGATCAGGATCAGATCGACTTCGGCCGCGATCAGCCCTCGAACTTCCTCAACGGTTCTAGCCATCTTTGCGCGCGGCGCAGCGCGTGTAGGCAAGCTCAGGAGCTTATTCTTGACCCTACCCAACATCCCAACGGCAGTCGTGATCACAACTTCCTGCGAGATAAGCTTGCCCAACGAAATCTTGTTCTTGATTTCGGCCGAGATCGCTAGCGCGGTATCCTTTCGGGCACGGGCCTGCGCCGGATCCATGTTGCCTTCCGGGATTTCCGGCACGGCCTTCACGTGCGCAAGGTAGGCCTGGACCGCCGCGATCAGCGGATACCGGCCACGCTCGGCCTTCGGGATGATGCCGTCCGCCGCGAGCTGCTGAACGCGCCGAGCCGTGAGGTCGAAGGCCCTGGCCAGGGTCGAGACGGGCACCATCAGCGCGTCGTCGGCGGCGTCCGAAGCGAAATCGGCGGCGTCGGATTTCGCTACCATCGAGCGATCCTCCCTCTGTGTGCGATGTCAAATTGGATTTGAGGTGCGAAGCGAAACGCGCTGGAAAAGTTTGAACCTGCAGACATATCGAGGTCGCGCGTTACCCCTATCGGCCGGGGGTGGTCCCAAGGACCCGCTCGAACCCCCGGAGGGCCATGGGTCCTCCTTCCGGGATCTCCTTCGGCCGGCGCGGCCGGGGATCTTGCTCGCCTGGACCGGGTGAGATCCTGAAATTTTCCCGCCATTTGATCGGCGCGCCGTGGTAGCTTTAGCCTCAGCCCCGCGCCTGCTGCAGAGCTGTCGGAGACCTGCTCCATGCGGCTCGACCTCGGCCACGAAGGGGATTGGATGGTCGACCCGCGGGATCTGGCATCCCGTCTCGGCGTCAACACCACCGAGCTGAAGCGCCTCAACCGACGGGGGCAAGTCGATGCTCAGCTGGCCACTGGGAGTGGCAAGGACACGGGACTTTCGCGCGTGATCGTTCGACTGTCCGACCGTGGATGGTCGGGCATCTTCGACGAGAGCGGCGTGCTCATCAGCGAAGACATGTGGTGAGAGCGCCTCGGCCGGCCAATCCGTGAAGGTCATGACCACCTCCAGCCAGGAATGAGGCGGGTAGAGGCGGGTCTTCCGCACTGTACGCATATGCGCGCATGCGTAAGGGAGATAACCGGAAGGGTAGCCTCTACCCGCCTCATCACTGTGTATCCCGCTGTGGAAGCGAGCGAACTTCGATGCCTTCGAAGCCGCGGGAGCGGCCACCGGCACCGTTCGGGACATTCTTATTCTTCCGGAATCCCGAGTTATCGAGACGCTCGCCGAAGCTTGTCTGCGTCCCAGGCAACTCGTTGTTGCCGCGCGCATAGTCACTCCACGAAGTAAATAGTTCCTGTGTCGTCGCCTTTCGATATGAATTGCCTTTGTCTACGATGCAGCGCTCCTCAAGCCACTGGCCGAACGTGTCCTGCGTCGCGAAGTACTCGTCAGTTGCGACCTTCACGACCTCCGGCCGCACGAGTCGGTTGGCCTGCCAGTCCAGGCAGCCTTCGATCATCCAGCGCAGGATTGCCGGCCACTCGGCGCGCAGCTTCTCC
>NZ_JALNUM010000130.1:0-16123 GCF_026540795.1 Methylobacterium sp. GC_Met_2 | reverse complement strand
GAGGAGGGCGTGATCGGGCAGGACCTCCAGCTCAACGGAATGTCCGGATCCCTGAAGCTGGAGCGGACCGGCACCGCCGTCACGGCCCGGATCACGCTCCCGGGAACCAAGATCTCGCAGCCGGCGGAATCCTGCACGGTGCCGCTCGGCGCGGGCAGTCCCGTCACGCTGAGTCCCGAAGGCAAGCCCGAAGGGGTGCCGCGCTACGAGGCGGCCGGGGCGGAGTGCCCCTTGCGCCTCGACGTCACCGAGGGCGGCATCCTCGTCTCGACGCTGGGCTCCGGCCCGGTCTGCACCTTCTCGGCCGCGGATTGCGCCACGACCCCCACGGGCCTGTGGGGGCCGGCCCCTGCGACCCTGCTCCCGCGGGCCAGCGAGTTCGACACCGCCCGGGGCGCGGCCGACAAGGCGGTGCGCGACAATTACAAGCTGATGACCCAGCGGGCCCGGCGCGAGGACGTGCGGCCGATCGTGACCGAGCAGGCGGCCTTCTCGGCGGATCGGGAGCAGTTCTGCCGTAGCTACGCCCGCGAAGGCACGCACGGTTTCTGCCATCTCCGCTTTACCGAGAACCGGGCACTCGCCCTCGCGACCCGCCTCGGCGCCAATACCGCGGTACCCACAGCGACGGCGGCCCCGCGCAGCCGGCCCCGGCCCAAGCCGGCGGTGGAGGGCCTGAACCCCGATGCAGCCGGTGGCGGCGACAACGTTCCGGAATAACCGGCACTTGGGGTCGTTCAGGCCCGACCGGCTGTCATGGACAGCATGGCGGGATCGATGCCGTTGGCGCGCAGGGCACGCTCGTACTTGGCGTCGAGATCCGTGTTGAAGATTAGCTCGGGATCGGCTGGGCAGTTGAGCCAGCCATTGGCCATGATCTCGCTCTCGAGCTGGCCCGCCTGCCAGCCGGCATAGCCCAGAGCCAGCACGGCGCTGGCCGGGCCCTCGCCGCTCGCGATGGCGCGTAGAATCTCGACGGTCGCGGTCAGGCAGATGCCGTCGTCGATGATCAGCGTCGATTGCTGGATGTGGAAGTCGTCGGTGTGCAGCACGAAGCCGCGCCGGCCTTCCACCGGCCCGCCCATCAGAACGGGCATGTGCCCGACCCGCTCGCGCAGGCGAATCGCGTCCGCCTCGGGGGCCACGTCGAGCTGGACCAGCAGATCCGGCATGCTGATGTCGGTGGCCGCCTTGTTGACGATGATGCCCATCGCCCCGTCGGCGGAATGAGCGCAGACATAGATCACCGAGCGGGCGAAGCGCTCATCGGCCATGCCGGGCATCGCCACGAGGAACTGCCCGTCGAGAAAGTCCGGACCGGAGAGCGATGTCTGCCGCGGCGCCGGGTTTGCTGCGTTCGCGGTCGCTGAGCCGGACTCCCGCTGAGGAGCCGAAGGCGAAGGATCCGGTTTGCGATGCGGAGGAGACGCCATAACCTCATGCTACGCCGCGCCCTCTCATTGTCCAGCGGGCAAAAGAGACGCAGCAAGCTTCCACCCAGCTTGTATGAAGCCTCCGGGGGAGATCGTGCGTCCCGCGACGTGAACCGAAGCGGGCGGACAGACAGGGTCCCGCAGCGGCGAGCGTGGATCGCCGATTGAACCTTGGGCATCACGCACGCCAGGAGACCCGTTGCTCGACAGGTCCCACCGACCACGCTAGGTCAGGCGCGCAAACGCATATGCGCAGCAACGAGGGACCCGCGATGATCCAGGTCGGCGACCATCTGCCCCAGGCCACGTTCCGGGTGAGCGGCCCGGAGGGACCGATCGCCCGCACCACCGACGACGTGTTCAAAAGCCGCCGCGTGGTGGTGATCGGCGTCCCGGGCGCCTTCACCCCCAGCTGCCACCGCAATCACCTACCGGGCTTCGTCACCCACAAGGATGAGATCCTCGGCCGCGGCGTCGACGCCATCGCGGTCACGAGCGTCAACGACGTGTTCGTACTCGACGCCTGGGCGAAGGCGAGCGGCGCCGAGGGTCTGGAATTCCTGGCGGACGGCAACGCAGATTTCGCCAAGGCGATCGGCTTGGAGATGGACGGCACGGGCTT
The DNA here is from genome assembly GCF_026540795.1 of Methylobacterium sp. GC_Met_2. Taxonomy (NCBI): domain Bacteria; kingdom Pseudomonadati; phylum Pseudomonadota; class Alphaproteobacteria; order Hyphomicrobiales; family Methylobacteriaceae; genus Methylobacterium; species Methylobacterium sp. GC_Met_2. Next base: position 14,068 of record NZ_JALNUM010000130.1, on the reverse strand, counting down.
CGGCCTCGGCATCCGCTCGAAGCGCTACTCCATGCTGGTCGAGGATGGGGTCGTGAAGATCCTGAACGTCGAGGAGACGCCTTCGAAGGCCGAGGCCTCGGGGGCCGAGGCGCTGCTGAAGGTGCTCTGAGCGAGGCTTCGGGCACGCAAGAGGCGCGGCCCCTTGGGGTCTATCGGGGGGCGGTCCGCTTCTGGTCTGGCCGGCGGACCCTCATCGTATCTGCTTCACATGTGCGCGAGGTCGATGGCGTCGAGCCCGTCGTGGTGCAGCAGCAGCACCCCGGTTGCCGCCGCAAGCCGGCGGGCCGCCGGCGTGAAGCCGGCATTCGACACGACGGCGGCGCGGTCGCCCGCCCAGTAGCGTTGGGCCGCCGCCGCCTCCTGCACGGCGGCATTGCCAACGGGCTTGGCCAGGCGCTTGCACTGGATGACGAGGCGCAGGCCGTTGCGAACCGCCACGATATCGGCGCCCTGATCGCCGCTCGCCGGGGTCCGGTGCGCCCGCCATCCTGCCCGGACGAGGCGCTCGGCGCAGTAGCGCTCGTAGTCGAGCCCGTCCGCCGGTGCGTCCTCTTCCTCGGGCAGATCGATGGACGCCGCCTCGGCCTCGACGATCGCCAGCATCCGATCCCGCTCCGTCAGGGCGAGCTCGGCGTAACGCGGGCCGATCTGGGGCAGTACCGTGCGGTCGAGGAAGTAGTCGCGCTCGCGCAGCCAGCCGTCCTCGATCCAGTTGCCGTAGGCGTCGCGAAAGCTTTCCTGCCGCCTCCGCAGAGCCAGCGTCTCGCCATGGGCCCGGGCGATGCGGCGCACCTGGGCTCGGAACCGGCGCGGCCGGCCGAGATGGCGCAGCCACACGCCCAACAGCGCGAGCCCCGTAGCCGCTAGAGCGGGCGGACCGTACCAGAGCGCGAACGGGCCGCCGATCACGGCCGTCCAGAACAGGCGCGCGACGGGATTGGGCTTGCCTTGCATCGGGTCTCAAGGGGCGCGGACGGGTCTTGTGACCCTCGCAAGCGCCCCTTGCCCGATGCCTAACCGCGGCTGAAAACCTGTGGACGCGGACGCGGCCTCAATTCTTCCGGCGCTGGTGGCCGAGGCCCATGCTCTTGGCGAGGCTCGACCGGGCCGCGGCATAATTCGGCGCGACCATCGGATAATCGGCCGGCAGGCCCCATTTCTGGCGGTAATCGTCCGGGGTGAGATTATAGTGCGTGCGCAGGTGGCGCTTGAGGGATTTGAATTTCTTCCCGTCCTCCAGGCAGACGATGAAGTCGGGTTGGACCGAGCGCCGGACCGAGACGGCGGGCCGCAGATCCTCGGCCGGCGCGGAGGTGGGCTGGCTAAGCTCGTGCAGGACCGCGTGAACCTTGACGATCAGCGCCGGCAGTTCCGGTGGGGTGACCGGGTTGTTGCTTACGAAGGCCGACACGATGTCGACCGAGAGCGTGAGGAAGTCCGGCTGCCCTTCGACCGTGGAATCCATTCCTTGAAACCTCATGGCGATCCCGGGCTCTGCCCGTCACGCGGCAGGATGATCGGAATCTGTTTCCGGGCCACCCGATACAGGCAGATGTGGCGTAGTTACTATTGTGATGTGAATTTCATGGCAAGAACAAATTACAGATGGCCATAGCTGGCGTCTTGGCGAGGACAAAGGGCGCCGGATATTTGATCTGAAGGGTATCTGCAAGCCCTCCGGGCAGCGGCTGATCGCACTGTGACAGGGCCGGAACCGCAGGACGTTGCCCGCGCGGCCAACCGCGCCATGTGATAACACGATAGGGTCGGAGCCTGGGCTTTCCGGATCGCGCCCGATCCCGACGTGAGCGAGGGACACCCCATGCACGCCGGTACGACTGGCCCGCGGGATCGGATTCCGTGACGGCGGCCCCGTGAGCACCTACCGGTTCGACAAGCTGCTGGCGCCCCACGCGATCGCCCTGGTCGGCGCCGTGGCGCGCGCGGGCTCGGTGGCGCGCAGCGTGCTGGACGGCCTGCGGGCGTCCGGCTTCCCCGGCGCGATCCTGCCGGTGCAGCCCGATCACGACTTCGTGGACGGCCTGCCCTGCGTCCCGCAGATCGCGGATCTGCCCACCGTCCCGGACCTCGTCCTGATCGCCGTGCCGCCGCCGCGAGTGCCCGAGGTCGTCGCGCAGGCAGCGGCTTCCGGCGCCGGGGCCGCCGTGATCCTGACGGCCCGGCTCGGTTCCGGCCCAGACGATCCGGGACCGACCGCGCACCGGATCGCCCGCGCGCACGGCCTGCGCCTGCTCGGACCGGACAGCGCCGGCCTCGCCGTGCCGGGCGCCAAGCTCAATGCCAGCCTGTTCGCCCACGCCCCCGCCCCGGGCGACCTCGCCCTCGTCTCGCAATCCGGCACGGTCGCGGCCGCGATCGTCGAGTGGGGCGCCCGCCACGGGACGGGCTTCTCGGCGGTGCTGTCGCTCGGCAGCGTGCTCGACATCGGCGTGGCCGATTGTCTCGATCATTTCGCCGCCGATTACCGCACCCGCGCGATCCTGCTCTGCCTCGACCGGGTCGCGGATGCCCGCCGGTTCATGTCGGCCGCCCGCGCGGCCGCCCGCGCCAAGCCCGTCGTGGTCCTGCGCGCCGGGCGGCACAGGCCCGACACCCGCGCACCCGAGACCCATACCGGAGCGCTGGCCCGGCCGGACGCCGTCTACACCGCGGCCTTCCGGCGGGCCGGTCTGTTGGCGGTACAGGACCTCGACGAGATGTTCTCGGCCGTCGAGACCCTGGGGCGCCAGCGCCCGTTCCCCGGCGACCGGCTCGCCATCCTGTCGAATGGCCGCGGCATCGGCTTGCTGGCCGCCGACAGGCTGATCGAGCGCGCGGGCACCATGGCCGAAGCCGCGGAGGCGGAGGGGCGTCCGGCTGGCAATCCCCTCGACCTCGGCATCGACGCGGCGGGTCCGGCCTTCGCGGCCGCCCTGGAGCCGATCCTCACGGATCGCGTCAGCGACGCCGTGCTGGCGATCCACGTCCCTACCGTGCGCTCGGACGCGGGCGCGGTGGCCAACGCGATCGCCGACACGGTCAAACGCGTCCGCGCCGGCCAGACGCGCAAGAAGCCGCTCTTCGCTGTCTCCCTGGGCGATGCGGAGGCGGCGCGAGAGGCGTTTGCGCGCGCTGGGCTCCCGCATTTCTCGACGGATTCCGAGGCGATCGAAGGCTTCCTGCACCTCGTTCGCTACCGCGAGGCGCAGGACGACCTGATGCGCACGCCGGACTCGCTGCCGCGCGACTTCTCTCCCGATACGGCCCGGGCCCGCTCGATCATCGCGGGCGCCCTGCGCCACGGGGCGGCGTGGCTCGATCCGATCGCGGTGAACGGCCTGCTCGAAGCCTACGGGATCCCGATCGTGCCGATCACGCTCGCCCCCGACAAGGACGCGGCGGCGGCGGCGGCTTGGCAGATCATCGCGGCCGGCGGCACGGTGGCGCTCAAGGTCGTCTCCCCCGACATCGTGCACAAATCCGACATCGGCGGGGTCCACCTCGATCTCACCAGCGAGGCCGATGTCCGCGAAGCGGCGCGCAGTATCCTGATAAGGGCCCGGCGCGAGCGTCCGGATGCGCGCGTCACCGGCTTCGCGGTGCAGCCCATGGTGCGCCGGGGCCAGCGCCGGGAGCTGATCGCTGGCCTCGCCGAGGATCCCGTGTTCGGCCCCGTGGTGGTGTTCGGGCGCGGCGGCACGGCCGTGGAGGTGATCGACGACCGGGCGCTCGGCTTGCCGCCGCTCGACCTGATCCTCGCCCGCGACCTGATCGGCCGCACCCGGGTCGCCCGCCGCCTCGAGGCCTATCGCGACGTGCCGGCGGCCGACATCCCGGCGATCGCGCTGACCTTGGTCAAGCTGTCCCAGCTCGCCGCCGACCTGCCGCAGGTCCGCGAACTCGACATCAACCCCTTGCTCGCCGACGAGACCGGCGTGCTCGCCCTCGACGCACGGGTGCGGATCGGGCGCTCGGAGCGGAGCGGGCACGGGCGGGGCCATCCACGCTTCGCGATCCGGCCCTATCCGGCGCAATGGGTGCGGACCCTCAACCTGAAGGACCGCACCATCCGCGTGCGGCCCGTGCGCCCGGAGGACGAGGGCCTGTTTCTCAGCTTCTTCCAGGGACTCGACCCGGAGGATCTGCGCCTGCGCTTCTTCGGACCCGTGCGCGCCTTCAGCCACGCCTTCCTGGCCCGCCTGACGCAGCTCGACTACGCCCGCGCCATCGCGTTCGTGGCCACCGAGGTGGACGCGCAAGGGGGCGAGCGCATGCTCGGCGCGGTGCGCCTGCATGCCGACGCCAACCACGAGAGCGGCGAATACGCCATCGCGGTGGGGCGCGATGCCCGGGGCACGGGGCTCGCCTTCGCGCTGATGCGCCTGATGATCGACTGGGCGCGCTTCGAAGGGATCGGCCGGGTCGAGGGCTCGGTGCTGGCCGAGAACCGCCCGATGCTGGCGGTCTGCCGCCGCCTCGGCTTCACGCAGGGGCGCGATCCGGAGGATCCGGGCTTGGTGAAGGTGCAGTTGCCGCTGGCAGCCGGGTCACCGGCCGGGGGTTAGGCCGGCGCGCCGTCGTCGCGCGTGTCGCGTCGTCGGGTCCGGTTGGAATCGCGGCTTGCCGGCCGGCCAGGCGTGGGGATCGATCCGGTCGCGCACGGTAAGAAGGAAGCGCAGGAACGCGTCCGGGTCGTCCCAGACGCTCCGCATCGTGTCGCTTTTTGTCTCCCGCCAGATCGCCTGCGCCTCGGCGAAGGTCACGGTGCCGTCGGTCAGTTCGGCGATGAACGCAGCGACGAGCCGATGCTCCGCCTTCGGCAGCCTCGCGAGGGCGGCTTCGAGGATCGCCCGGTTGCCATCCCCGACCTGCCCCATGGCCGGCCCGAGGCCGGCATCCGCAAAATAGGCCGCCAGTGAAGGGCGTTGCCGAAGCGGATGAAGGCCGCCCGCGCCGTCGCGGCCGGCGGGCCGAAGATGGGCTCTTTGATACGCGCCGGCGGGCGCGGTCGCCGGGCCATCTCACCCCTCCATGGACCGCTTGAACGCCTCGGCGAAATCCGGATGCCAGCGCGAGAGTGCCGGCCGGTTCTCGATGATGTCGCCCGCCGCCCAGGCGATCCGCTTCGCGTCCTGCGCCCGGGTGGTCTCGTTGTCGGGGCAGAGGATGTAGAAATCGCCCGCCGCCAGCCGCTCCAGCAGGAACGCCACGGTCTCCTCCGGCGTCCAGGCGCCGGCCGGCTTCTCGGCGACGCCGCGGGCCTTGGTCAGCCCCGTATAGACGAAGCCCGGGATCAGCAGGTGGGCGGTGGTCCGGCAGCCCTCGCGGTTGCGCAGCTCGTGGGCGAGCGCCTCGGTGACCGCCTTCACCCCGGCCTTCGAGACGTTGTAGGGCGCGTTGCCGGGCGGTGTGGTGATCCCCTGCTTCGAGCCGGTCACGATGACGGCCCCGGGCTTGCCGCCCTCGATCATGCCGGGCGCGAAGGCGTGGATGCCGTTGACCACGCCCCAGAGGTTGGTGCCCAGGATCCGCGTCCAGGTGTCGGCATCGGAGAACAGCATGCCGCCGGCCTCGATCCCGGCATTCAGCATGACGAGGGCGGGCGGCCCGCCCCGCGCGACGGTGGCCGCCAAGGCCTCCACCGCCGCCCGGTCGGAGACGTCGGTCGGCACCGCGCGGACCTCAACGGCGGCGAGTTCAGCCACCGCTGCGCGGGCGGCGTCGAGCGCCGGCCCCGGCAGGTCGGCGAGCCAGACATTCATGCCCGCCCGCGCGAAGGCCTGCGCGGCGGCGAGCCCGATGCCGCTCGCGGCCCCGGTGACGACGGCGCTGCGGCCGGGGCTGATGGCAGGGTGCTGGCTCATGGGGAGTCCTCGGCTGGATGGCGCTCTTCAGATGGGGCGAGCCCGGATGAAGGCGAGTTGATGCACCGGATCGGACGGAGGCCCGCCCGCAGACTCAGCGGATCGTAACCGGATCCGCCGCATGCTCTGATGGCGGTGATCCCACCGAACCCGAGGATGCGGCATGCCGATCGTTCCGAGCCGCCGGTCCCTCATCGCCGGGATGGCCTGCGCGGGGCTCGCCCCGGCGGCACGCGGCGCTGTACCGACCGGGTTCGGGCCGCTCGGCCGCCCGTCGTGGTCGAGCGACAGCCTCCAGGCTGCCGCCGCCGCCAAGGGCCTGCTCTACGGCTGCGAGGTGCCGTTCCATCGCTTTGATTCCACGCCGGCCTACCGGCAGGCGGTGGCGCGGGAATGCGGGATCCTGGTCTGCGGCACCGAGATGAAGATGGAGGAGGTGCTGCCCGCTCCGGGCAAGACCGACTTCGCCCGGGGCGACGCGATCCTGCGCTTTGCCCGCGCGAACGGTCAGGCGATGCGCGGCCATACGCTTGTCTGGCACGCGGCGCTCCCGCCCTGGGTCGGCCCGTTGCTCGGGCGGGCCAGTGCCGCCCAGGGCGAGGATTTCATGCGGCGTTGGATCGAGACCGTGGCGGGCCGTTACCGCGGGCAGATCGTCGCCTGGGACGTGGTCAACGAGATTTTTGGCAACGAGGCTGATCCCGATCGCGGCGGGGGGCTGCGCGACTCGCCCTGGCTCGCCTCGATCGGGCCCGCTTACGTCGACCTCGCCTTCCGGATCCTGCACGAGACCGATCCGGCGGCCGCCGGCACGTGGAACGAGGACGCGGTCGAGCAGGGCGCACCCTGGATGGAGGCCAAGCGCACCAAGGTCCTGCGCCGGCTGGAGGCGATGCGCCGCCGTGGCGTGCCGATCCGGCGCTTCGGGCTGCAATCGCACCTCACCAGCACGATCCCCATCGACCAGGGTCAGCTGCGGCGCTTCCTGCGCGAGATCGGCCAGATGGGCCTCGGCATCGCGATCACCGAACTCGACATCGACGACCGGGCCTTCCCGTCCGACGTGCCCACCCGCGACCGGATGGTAGCCGACTACGCAAGGCGCTACCTCGACGTGGTTCTGGACGAGCCGGCCCTGCTCGATGTCGTCACCTGGGACATCTACGACCCAGACACGTGGTTGAACGATCATCCCTACCGCAAGCGGCCGGACGGCCTGCCCCAGCGCGCCCTGCCGCTGGATTCGCAGTTCCGGCGCAAGCCCCTCTGGTATGCGATGAAGGCCGCGTTCGCCGAGGCACCGGACCACAGCGCCACGCGGGACCGGCTCAGGCGGGCGTGACCCCGGCCTGACGTCCCCCCTCGGCAAGGATCGGCTGGGGCGGCCGGTCAGCCAGCAGCCGTCGGCGCAGGCGGGCGCAGGGGCGCTCGACCAGCGTGTACATCCCCCAGCACCAGAGCAGCGTCGGCGGGAACGCCGCGAGCATCAGCGCGACGCCGTGCAGGCCGGGCCGCAGGTGCAGCACCAGCGCGACCACGGCCATGTGGGCGAGATAGAAGCCGTACGACCACAGGCCGAGTTGCCGCATCGGCCGGCTGGCGAGCAGCCGCACCACGGGTCCTTGCCCGTGCAGCAGATAGGCGAAGGGCGCGAACAGGGCTGCGCTCTGGAGCGTATAGCGCAAGGTCTCGCGGAAGGCGGGCTCCCGCACCGCCAGCGTACCGAGGATTGCGGCGAAGCTCAGCGCCACGTGCCACGCCCTCGGCCGCCAGGCGCGATCGGCCGGGATCACCGGGTTGTTCCACAGGCCGAGGCAGCAGCCGAACAGGATCGCGTCGATGCGGGTGTGGGTCCAGGAATAGTTCAGGCTGTAATCGGAAAGCCGCCAGACGTTGAGGCATCGGATCGCCAGCACCGCGGCGCAGATCCCCAGGCAGGCGAGCGCGGCCCGGCGCGGGTTCAGCCGCCCGAGCCACAGGATGTAAGCCAGGGGGAAGACGAGGTAAAAATGCTCCTCGATGGCGAGGCTCCAGAGCGGCACGGGCAGCACCGCCTCGGTGCCGAACAGGCCGGGATAGTTCGTCAGGAACGCCGCCTGGCCCAGGATTGCTGCCGGCTCGACTGGCATCCAGTCGAGCAGCCCCAGCGCGTAGAGCCCGCCCGCGGCGAGCAGGGTCAGGTACATCGGCGGCAGGATGCGCAAGGATCGCCGCAGGTAGAAGGCCGGGAGGGAGACCGCGCCGGTCCGCGCCTGCTCGATCCGCAGCAGGGTGGTGATCAGGTAGCCGCTCAGGAAGAAGAAGACCGTGACCCCGAACCCGCCGGGGACCACGTGGCTGTAGCCGCAATGGGCCGCGAACACGATCAGGATGGCGAGCGCCCGCACCCCGTCGAGCTGTGGCAGGTAGGGCATCGCTGCGGGGATCTGCGTCCCGAATTCCGGCATGACGGGGCGGCTCTTCCTTCCCGACAGGGATAATTCTGAGCTGAGCAAGGTGCGGTATTTTCTGTCGCGCCGACATCCGTAGACGCCGCGGTGCTTGGAAAGACGTCTCAGAATGGTGAATTTGCTCTTGGGGCTGCTGTTTGGACGGGAGGGGATTGGTAACCACGCCACTCCATGATGCCGCCGGTCCGCGCCGAATTGGGCGCCGTCGGGAGTGTTGCGTATGGGCTTGGTCCGTTCCCGCCGTCATGCCCGCCCGGGGGCCGCGCTCGGAGCCGGCTTGTCACTGCTGACGCTGCTCGGCGCTGCTGTCGATGCGCGGGCGCAGGGCATTCCGGCGGCCGCCGCACCGGCAAGCCCGATCCCGGCCCCCGTTCCGCCACCCGCCATCCCGGCCTCCACACCCACGGTCGCGCCAGAGGGCGCGGCCGCGAAGGGGCTGGAGATCAGGGCTCCGGAGACCAAGGCCGCGGAGGCGAAGGGCGCCGAGCCCAAGCCCAACGCGTCCGGATCCGGCGAATCCAAACCCGTCGAGGCTGCGGCGCCGGACACAAAGCTGGTTCCAGGCAAGCCGCAGGAGGCCGCCAAGCGGTCGCGCGAGCCGGCCCCCCTGGTCTATGCCAAGGTCTCCGCCGACCCGAGCCCGACGCTGACGGCGCGGACCTTCCTTGATACGCTTCGGGCCGCCGAGCGCTACGCGGCCTTCGCGGAGGCCGGCGGCTGGGAGCGGATGCCCGAGGATCTCGTGCGTCTGAAGCCCGGCGAGCGCAGCCCGGCAATCCCGGCTTTGCGCCACCACCTGACGCTGACCGGCGACCTGCCGGCGGACGCGCCCCCGAGCGACCGCCTCGACCCGCCGCTCGTCGCGGCGATTGCGGCCTTCCAGGGCCGGCACGGGCTGCCCGACAGCGGCATCCTGGGCCGGCTCACCATCAACGCGCTCAACGTGCCGGCGACCGTGCGCCAGAAGCAGCTCGCGGCGTCGGCGGCCCGGCTGATGGGATCGAAATTCCCGTTCGGCGAGCGCTACGTCGTGGTCAACATCCCCTCGGCCGCCGTCGAGGCGGTGGAAAACGGCACGGTCGTGCGCCGCTACGTCGCCGTCGTCGGCTCGCCCGACAAGGCGACGCCCCCGATCGAGACCCGGATCACCGACATCAACTTCAACCCGACCTGGACGGTGCCGGCTTCGGTGGTGAAGAACGAGATCATCCCGCAGATGCGGAAGAATCCCGGCTATCTCGCCAAGAACCATATCCGCATCCTCGGGCCGGCCGGCGATGTCGACCCCACCCGGATCGACTGGGCGGGCGAGAAGGCGGTCAACTACACGCTGCGCCAGGATTCCGGCTTCGACAATTCGCTCGGCCAAGTGCGGATCGACATGCCGAACCGCTTTGCCGTCTACATGCATGATACGCCGGCGAAATCCCTGTTCGCTGCGAGCGTGCGCTTCCACAGCCATGGATGCGTCCGGGTCGGTCAGGTGAAGGAACTGGTCGGCTGGCTGCTGCAGGGCACGGACGGGCCGAACGGGCCGGGCAGCACCTGGGGGCCGATCGAGATCGAGACGGGCATCGCCGATGGTGAGCGTCGCGACATCAAGCTGCCGAAGCCGGTGCCGGTATCGTTCGTGTACCTGACGGGCTACGCCACCCCGGACGGAAAGGCGCACTTTCGCGACGACATCTACAAGCTCGACACGCCGGCTCCGGAGCCCGCCGCCACGGGGGCGATTCCGCCGGCCAATGCCGTAGCTGCACCGCCCGCGGTGAAGCCCGCGGTCGCCAGTCCCCCGGCCCGGAAAGCCGCCGTGCCCGCCCTCGCGAAGGCGCCTCCTGTGGGCGAACTTCAGCCGATCAAGAAGGTGGAGCGTCGGCAGCCGGAATCTGCGGCCCGCGTGAACTGATCCCGGTTCGGCCGGCGCGGCGTTTTCACCGCGCACGGGGCGGCCGAAGGCTTGCATCGCGGCGTCGCGGGCGGCATCCGCTTGCCCGTCATCCCGGAGCCGCCATGGCCTTTGCCTGCACCATCCCTGCGACGCCCACTGTCCAGCAGGACGATCCCACCGTGCGGATCACCCGCTGGGACTTCCCGCCGGGTGCGGTGACCGGCTGGCACGAGCACGGCTGGCCGTATTTCGTGGTGATGCTGGTGGACGGGATCCTGCGCGTTCACGACGGCGCCGCGGTCAGCGAGACGGCGCTCGCGGCCGGCCAGTCCTACATGCGCCCGGCCGGCATCCGGCACGATGTCATGAATGGATCCGAGCACCCGATCGCGTTCATCGAGATCGAGGTGAAGCGCCCGGACGCCCTGGTCACGCTGCCGGCGGCCTGAACGCAGACGGGCCGACCTCGCGGCCGGCCCTCCCCAAGAAGTCTCGAAAAAAAATCAGCGCTGGACGACGACCTTCGTGCCGACCTTGGCGTGGGTATAGAGGTCGGTCACGTCGTCGTTGGTCATGCGGATGCAGCCCGAGGAGACGGCGGTGCCGATGGTCTCCGGCTCGTTCGAGCCGTGGATTCGGTAGATCGAGCCGCCGAGATACATGGCGCGGGCGCCCAGCGGGTTCTCGAGTCCACCCTTCATGTAGCGCGGCAGATCGGGCCGGCGCTTCAGCATGGTCGACGGCGGACGCCAATCCGGCCATTCGCGCTTCATCGTGATGGTCTGCACGCCGCCCCAGGTGAAGCCCGGACGGCCGACGCCGACGCCGTAGCGCAGGGCCTGACCGCCGCCCAGCACGTAGTAGAGCCGCCGCTCGGCGGTGGAGACCACGATCGTGCCGGCGCCATACGGGCCGTTATACGCCACGGTTTCCCGTGGGATCGCAGACATCTGCGGGACCGCCGCGTCGGCGCTCAGCGGGTCGGCGGGGTTGAGGGAGGCGTTGGCCACCGGCACCGCGACGGTCTCGACGGCCTGCGGGCGGACGCGCACGGAGAGCGCGTCGTTCAGCGGCTGGCGGGTCAGCGGGTCGATCTCATAGGACAAGGCTGGGGCGGCGCAGGCGGCCGCGCCCAGAAGCCCGATCAGGGCGGGAACAATACGACGCATCAAAGCCTCTCGGGGCAGGCGCGGACTCTGGTGGGAACGCGGCGAATACCGCGGCACGATGCCGTGCCGGTCGTCGCCAAGGGGTAAACGCTCGCGCCCTAAAGCCAAGTCTGAAACCCACTCCTTAGGCTGGTTCCGATCACCCGTGACTCGATGGCAACACTGTGGCAGCTTGGCTGTCTCGCCCTGGATGACGGACGCTGCGTGCTGCTTCAGGCCTCGTCGGCGGCGAGCCAGATCGCGGGCTCCCGCGGCACCGGCCGGACCGGGGCATGGTGCGCACCGTGGATTGTCCCATGGGGCGCGGGCAGGCCTCGGATCTGGGCGAGCTCGGCGAGTTCCGGCGCCTGCGCGGTGTCGTCGGCATTGAGGAACAGGCCGCGAGCCCGGGCGAGACGGCCGAGATCCGCCCGGCTGGTCCAGACACTTTGGGCCGGGCTGGTCAACAGAGCCAGGACTAGCGGCGCCAGCCACAGGGCGAGCCACGGGTTGCCGACGAAAACCAGCGCGGCGGCGATCAGCGTGCCGACCACCACGGCGTCGGCTTGGAGCCGGAACGCCTCACCCCAGGAGACCTGCCGGTCGTCGCGATCCTGCGTATCCCAGCGCACCACCCGGCCGAAGAAGGTTGCCACCACGGCGCCCGCGGTGAACAGGGTCAGGACCGGCCAGAGGACGACCCAGGCGGCTTGTTCCAGGGCGGCGCTCACGAGCAGCGACCGGGTGCCCCCGAAAGCAGCCCGGCGCTCGGGGGACGCGAGGACGTGGCCGAGGCTCAGGAGCTTCGGCAGGGCCAGCACGGTGACGCTGAGGGCGGCGAGCGCGTGGGCGGCGGCCCCCGTCCCGGTCAGCCCGTAGGCCAGGAGGCCGAGATCGCCGGTCCGGGCCGCCTGCCAGGCGGCGAGCCCGAGGAAGGCGATCCACAGGGGCAGCATCCCGTAGGAGAGGATCCCGACCAGGAAGTGCCAGCGGCTGGCGGCGTGCAGCCCCGCCCAGGGCAGCACCCGCAGGTGCTGGAGATTGCCCTGGCACCAGCGGCGCTCGCGGCCGAGCAGATCGACGAGGTTGGTGGGCATCTCCTCCCAAGTTCCTCCCATCTCGGGCAGCAGCCGCACTTCCCAGCCGGCGCGCACCATCAGCGCACCCTCGACGATATCGTGGCACAGGATCTCGCCGCCGAGCGGCTCCCGACCGGGCAGCCGGGGAAGCTGAGCGTGCTCCGCGAAGGCCTCGATCCGCAGAATCGCGTTGTGGCCCCAGTAGCTGCCCTCCGGCCCCTGCCAAGTCTCCAGGCAGCGGAGCGCCAGCGGCGCGTAGAGGCGAACGGCGAATTGCTGAATGCGGGCGAACAGCGTGTCCCGGCCCGCCGCGTACGACACGGTCTGGATCAGGCCGGTGCGGGGGCTCTCGTGCATCAGCCGCACGAGGCGGCCCATGGCGGCGCCGGTCATGAGGCTGTCGGCGTCGAGGACGATCATGTAGGCGTACTCGCCGCCATAGGTGCGGCAGAACTCGCCGATATTGCCGGCCTTGCGGCCGACATTCTCGGTCCGGCGCCGGTAGCGGATCCGCGGCAGGGCCGGGTCGCTGGATGCCCAGGCCTGCATCCGCGCGTATTCGTGCTCCTCCACGGCGGCAATGGTGCCGTCGCGGGTGTCGGAGAGCACGAAGATGTCGATATCCGCGGTTCCCGCCTCGGCGAGCGAGCGGGCCATCACCCGCAGGCGGGCGAAGACCGCCACGGCATCCTCCGCGTGGATCGCCATCACGGCGGCCGTGCGGCCCGCCTCCGCGGGTACGGCGTCCGCCAGCTCGACGGTCCGCGTCTCGGAACTGCGTTCCATCGCCGACTTCGCCCGGTCGCCCAGCAAGGTGGCGACGAGCCCGTAGGCGTATTGACAGGCCGTGAAGGCCTGCCATCCCATCAGGAGGCTGAACAGCCCGAGCACTGCCCAGGCCAGCGGGCTGACGCCGGCCGGATAGGCGAGCGCGGCGAGCCACGCGATACCGCCCGCCGTGACCAGGGTCGGGACAGCGAGGGCGAAGCGCCGGGTGCGCAGAGCCCGAGCTGGGCGCTTGCCGCTCCAGAGCTCGCGGGGAAGAACCGATTCCGACGGATCGGGCTTGGCCGGACACGCGTTCCGATGCGTCGGCTCGGTGGAGGCGGCGACCCCCGAGGATGTGGCGCGAGGAGGGATGGCGCGTGACGACATGGCGCGAGGAACTCGACCGTGGAAGGCTGCCGGCGACCCCGCCGCCTGAGGCCGGGAGCCGATGACCGTGGACACCGATATGCGGGGCAAGGACACGGAGCCGACCGGGCTGCATGGGCAGCCGGACGCCGAACGGATCGATCCCCCCTCCCGGCGCCGCGTTCTTCGAACTGTCCTGACCGCGGCTGCCGGCACAGTTCTACCTAGCGTAGCCGAGCTGAATGGGTCCAGAACGTGGGCCGGCCCGGCGCTTCCGTCGCAGGGCGTACGCTCGGGGGGGACACAGCCGGGCCGGATGACCTTCGAGGCGCTGTCCGAGGAGGCCGCGCGCCGGGCCGCTGCGCCCTACGCGGCGCCGCGCGGTGACCTGCCGGCCGCCCTCGCCGGACTCGATTACGACGGCTACCGGGCCATCACGTTCCGGGCCGCCGAAAGCCTGCGCCTCGGCCCGCTGTTCAGCGCG
>NZ_JALNUM010000013.1:0-81802 GCF_026540795.1 Methylobacterium sp. GC_Met_2 | reverse complement strand
ACTCGAGCAAGCATCCTTAGCAGGGCGCGGCGGGGTCAAGCCCCCGCACACCCCGCCGTCCCTCTGTAGGTTCTAGGAACATGAACGGTCAGAACATCCGAATCCGCCTGAAGGCGTTCGATCACCGCATCCTCGATGCGTCGACCAAGGAGATCGTCTCCACGGCCCGGCGCACCGGCGCGACCATCCGGGGTCCGATCCCGCTGCCGACGCATATCGAGAAGTTCACCGTCAACCGCTCGCCGCACATCGACAAGAAGTCGCGCGAGCAGTTCGAGATGCGCACGCATAAGCGGGTGCTCGATATTGTCGATCCGACGCCGCAGACCGTGGACGCGCTGATGAAGCTCGACCTCGCCGCCGGCGTGGACGTGGAGATCAAGCTCTGAGTCCGCTGAGGACTTAGAGCTTACCGTTTCATCGCGCGAGGGAGAGAACCTATGCGCTCAGGCGTCATCGCACAGAAGGTCGGCATGACCCGCGTCTTTACGGACGCGGGGGAGCATGTCCCCGTCACAGTGCTTAAGATCGATCAATGCCAGGTGGTTGCTCACCGCACCGTCGAGAAGAACGGCTACGTTGCGATGCAGGTCGGCGTCGGCAAGGCCAAGGTCAAAAACGTCTCGGCCGCAGAGCGTGGCCGCTTCGCGGTCGCCAAGGTCGAGCCGAAGAAGAAGCTCGCCGAGTTCCGCGTGTCCGAGGACGCGCTGATCCCGGTCGGCGCTGAAATCACCGCGGACCACTTCATCCCCGGCCAGTTCGTGGATGTTACCGGCACCACCACCGGTAAGGGCTTCGCTGGCGGTATCAAGCGCTGGAACTTTGGCGGTCTGCGCGCCACCCACGGCGTGTCGATCTCGCATCGTTCGATCGGTTCGACCGGTGGCCGTCAGGATCCGGGCAAGACCTTCAAGAACAAGAAGATGCCGGGTCACCTTGGTGTCGAGCGGGTCACCACCCAGAACCTACGCGTCGTGCGTACCGATCCCGAGCGCGGCCTGATTCTGGTCGAGGGCGCGGTGCCGGGCGTCGCTGGCGGCTGGATCCAGATCCGCGACGCGGTTAAGCGCAAGCTCCCCGCCGATGTTCCGCTGCCGGGCAAGTTCCGTGAGAACGGCGCGCCCATCCCGGCTCCCGAAGCCGCTGCGGCTGAGGAGACCGCGTGATGAAGCTCGATATCAAAACCCTCGACGGCGCCGGCGCCGGCTCGGTTGAGCTGAACGAAGAGATCTTCGGGCTGGAGCCTCGGGCAGACCTGCTCCAGCGCATGGTTCGCTGGCAGCTCGCCAAGCGGCGCGCAGGCACCCACGCCGTACAGAACCGCTCCGACGTGAACCGGACCCGCAAGAAGCTGTACAAGCAGAAGGGCACCGGTAACGCCCGCCACGGCGCGGCCTCGGCGCCGCAGTTCCGCGGCGGCGGCCGGGCCTTCGGTCCGGTGGTGCGCGACCACAGCCACGATCTGCCCAAGAAGGTCCGTGCGCTGGCCCTGCGCCATGCCCTCTCGGCGAAAGCCAAGGCCTCGACCCTGATCGTCGTCGACGACATCAAGATCGAGGATCACAAGACCAAGGGTCTCATCGAGCGTTTCGGCAAGATGGGCCTCTCCAACGCGCTGATCATCGGCGGTGCCGAGGTCGACGTGAATTTTGGCCGGGCCGCCCGCGCCATCCCGCAGATCGACGTGCTGCCCGTGCAGGGCATCAACGTCTACGACATCCTGCGCCGCGACACGCTCGTCCTGACGAAGGCTGCCGTCGACGCGCTGGAGGAGCGTTTCAAATGAGTGCCGATCCGCGCCACTACGACATCGTTGTCTCCCCGGTGATCACCGAGAAGGCGACGAACCTGACCGAGCAGAACAAGGTTGTCTTCCGCGTCGCCCCCAAGGCGACCAAGCCTCAGATCAAAGAGGCGGTTGAGAAGTTGTTCGACGTGAAGGTCACGGCCGTAAACACCCTTGTCACCAAGGGAAAGAAGAAGATTTTCCGCGGCCTCCGCGGACAGCGCTCCGACGTGAAGAAGGCGATCGTGACCCTGGCCGAGGGCCACTCGATCGACGTCACGACCGGGCTCTGAGGACGGGTTTTAGGGATCCAAGCCGATGGCCTTGAAGACATTCAAACCGGTCACGCCGAGCCTGCGCCAGCTCGTACTCGTCGACCGCCGTGAGCTCTACAAGGGCAAGCCGGTGAAGGCGCTGACGGAGGGCAAGTCGTCCTCCGGCGGCCGCAACAACCTTGGCCGCATCACCGTCCGCTTCCGCGGCGGCGGCCACAAGCGCGTCCTGCGCAATGTCGACTTCAAGCGTCGCGAACAGCTGGGCGTGTCCGCGACCGTGGAGCGGATCGAGTATGATCCGAACCGCACGGCGTTCATCGCGCTGATCAACTTCCCCGACGGGAAGCAGAGCTACATCTTGGCTCCCCAGCGCCTTCAGCCGGGCGACAAGGTGGTGGCCGGCGAGAGCGTTGACATCAAGCCGGGCAATGCCGCTCCGGTCGGTTCGATGCCGGTGGGCACGATCGTCCACAACGTCGAGCTGAAGATCGGCAAGGGCGGCGCGATCGCCCGCTCGGCTGGCAACTACGCGCAGATCGTCGGCCGCGACCAGGGTTACGTAACGCTCCGCCTGAACTCGGGCGAGCAGCGTCTCGTCCATGGTCAGTGCTTTGCCAGCGTCGGTGCGGTCTCGAACCCGGACCACATGAACATCTCGCTCGGCAAGGCCGGGCGCAACCGTTGGCTTGGCAAGCGCCCGCACGTTCGCGGCGTGGCGATGAACCCGGTCGACCATCCGCACGGCGGCGGCGAGGGTCGTACCTCGGGCGGCCGCAACCCGGTCACGCCCTGGGGCGTGCCCACCAAGGGGAAGAAGACCCGGTCCAACAAGCGGACCGACGTGTTCATCCTGTCCAGCCGCCACAACCGCAAGAAGTAATCGCTATGGCACGCTCTCTCTGGAAGGGGCCGTTCGTCGACGGCTACCTCTTCAAGAAGGCCGAAGCGGCGCGGGGTTCCTCGCGCTCCGAGGTCATCAAGATCTGGAGCCGCCGCTCCACGATCCTTCCGCAGTTCGTCGGGCTCACCTTCGGTGTGCACAACGGGCAGAAGCACATCCCGGTCTACGTGTCCGAGGAGATGGTCGGCCACAAGTTCGGCGAGTTCTCGCCGACCCGCACCTTCCCCGGCCATGCGGCCGACAAGAAGGCGAAGAGGCGCTGAGATGGGCAAGCAAGCCACCCCCCGCGCGCTCCCCGAGAACGAGGCGAAGGCCGTCGCGCGCATGCTGCGCGTCAGTCCGCAGAAGCTCAACCTCGTGGCGCAAATGATCCGCGGCAAGAAGGTCGACACGGCCCTCGCCGAGCTCGAGTTCTCGCGCAAGCGGATCTCGACCGAGGTCAAGAAGTGCCTCGAGAGCGCCATTGCCAACGCCGAGAACAACCACGATCTGGATGTCGACGATCTCGTCGTTTCCGAGGCCTTCGTGGGCAAGGCGCTGGTTCTCAAGCGCTTCCACGCCCGCGCCCGCGGCCGCGGCGCGCGTATCCTGAAGCCCTTCTCGAACCTCACCATCGTGGTTCGTGAAGTCCGCCAGGCCGAAGCGGCTTGAGGAGGAACTGATGGGCCAGAAAGTCAACCCGATCGGTCTTCGGCTCGGCATCAACCGGACCTGGGATTCCCGCTGGTTCGCCAACAAGGGCGACTATGCGAAGCTCATGCACGAGGACGTCGCGATCCGCGCCGCCCTCATGAAGCAGCTCAAGCAGGCGGCGGTCTCCAAGATCGTCATCGAGCGTCCGCACCGGAAGTGCCGCGTCACCATCCACTCGGGCCGTCCGGGTGTGGTGATCGGCAAGAAGGGCGCGGATATCGAGAAGCTGCGCAAGCTCGTCGGCACCATGACCAAGGCCGACGTGACCATCAACATCGTCGAGGTGCGCAAGCCCGAGATCGACGCCACCCTGGTGGCAGACTCGATCGCGCAGCAACTCGAGCGCCGTGTCGCTTTCCGGCGCGCTATGAAGCGGGCCGTTCAGTCGGCCATGCGTCTGGGCGCCGAGGGCATCCGGATCAACTGCTCGGGCCGTCTCGGCGGCGCCGAGATCGCCCGCCAGGAATGGTACCGGGAGGGACGCGTCCCGCTGCACACGCTGCGCGCCGACGTCGATTACGGCACCGCCACGGCGTTCACGACCTACGGTACTTGCGGCATCAAGGTTTGGGTGTTCAAGGGCGAGATCCTTGAGCATGACCCGATGGCCCAGGACAAGAAGGCCCAGGAAGAGGGCGGCCGTTCCGGCGGGCGCCGTGAGCGCGATGGCGAGGGCGGCCGCGAGCGCGGACGTCGCGAGCACGCGTAAGGTAGGAAGCCATGCTGCAACCGAAAAAGACTCGCTTCCGTAAGCAGTTCAAGGGCCGCATCCACGGTGCGGCCAAGGGCGGCTTCGAGCTGAACTTCGGCCAGTTCGGTCTGAAGGCGGTGGAGCCCGAGCGCGTCACCGCCCGCCAGATCGAGGCGGCCCGCCGCGCGATCACCCGCGAGATGAAGCGCCAGGGCCGCGTCTGGATCCGGGTGTTCCCGGACGTGCCGGTCTCCTCGAAGCCGACCGAAGTCCGCATGGGCTCCGGTAAGGGTGCTCCGGATTACTGGGCTGCCCGCGTGCATCCCGGCCGGATCATGTTCGAGGTCGACGGCGTTGCCGAGGCCATCGCCAAGGAGGCGCTCCGCCTCGGCGCCGCGAAGCTCCCGATCCGTACGCGGGTCGTCCAACGCATCGCCGACTGAACGGAGGCTATCGTGAAGTCGACCCAGAGAGTGTCTGATCTCAAGGCGTTGTCGCCGGATCAGTTGAATGACGAGTTGCTGAACCTCAAGAAAGAGCAGTTCAACCTGCGCTTCCAGGGGGCCACCGGCCAGCTCGAGAACGTCGCCCGTGTCCGTGAGGTCCGTCGCGACATCGCCCGTGTCCGGACTCTGCAGCGTTCCAAGACGCTGCAGCAGGCCAAGGGCTGAGGCGGGTTTTAGGAGACAACCATGCCGAAGCGCATCCTGCAGGGCACCGTCGTCAGCGACAAGGGTGAGAAGACCATCGTGGTGAAGGTGGAGCGTCGCTTCACGCACCCGGTGATGAAGAAGACCGTCCGCCGGTCCAAGAACTACCACGCGCACGACGAGGCGAATGTCGCCAAGGTCGGGCAGACGGTGTTCATCGAGGAGTGCCGTCCGTTCTCGAAGACCAAGACCTGGAAGCTGGTCGAAGGTGGAGCGGCGGTCCAGGCTGAGGCCGGCGAAGCGGTCTGATCTCCGGCGGGTGGGCGTGGCGGGGCTGCGGTCCCAGCGCCTGGAGCCGATGGTTCGGGTTCAGAGTTCAGCGTGTGTGGGAGCCTCGCGGCGACGCGGGGCTTTCGCGTTCTAGAATCGGGGCTGTTGGCGATCAAGATAGACGCCGTTGGGCCGCGTGGCGGATCGTGACGATGGTCACGACTTCGACAGTCGCCTCAACCTGATAGTAGATCAGATAGGGCCATCGCGGCACGGCCATGACGCGCAGCGCGATGGTTTGATCGTCCGAGCGGAGCGGGCGACCGAGGTGGGGATAGCGCTCCAACAGGTCGAAGCAGTCCTGTATCGCGGTCCGCGCCTCCAGAGCGGCGCGCGGGTTTCTGGCATGAAGGTAATCGGCGATCTCGGTCAGGCGGTGGACCGCCCGGCGCGAAAGGCGAACCGTCATCGTTCGAAGCGGCGGAAGGCCGCCTTTATCTCCTCGTTCGTGGCGAGCTCACCGCGGCCGATCTCGTCGAGTCCGGCCAGAACGTCCTGAAGGTCGTCCGCCGGTATCTCGCTGGGCGCGCCGAGATTCATCAGGTCGAGCATCGCCTGCGCGATCGTCTCCTGAGTCTCCGGAGGCATGCCGCGGACGGCTTCGACGGCTTTGTCCAACAGGTCGGTCACAGCGTGCAGGGCTCCTGAACGGCCAACGGCCCCGGAGAGGCTCCGGGGCCGCCAAGTGTCTCGCGTCGATGAGCCAGCCGCAAGCCTGTCTCGGCTACGGCGGTGAGGCTTACGCCTCGCCCTCGTCGAGATCGTCCGCGCTCGGCGTCGCGGTCTCCAAAATCTTCTCCGCCACGAGCCCCGAGTTCTGCCGGATCGAGCCCTCGATTTCGGCGGCGATCTTCGGGTTGTCGCGCAGGAAGCCCTTCGAGTTCTCGCGGCCCTGGCCGAGACGCTGGCTGTTGTACGAGAACCAGGCGCCCGCCTTCTCGACGATCCCGGCCTTCACGCCGAGGTCGATCAGCTCGCCGACCTTCGACACGCCCTCGCCGAACATGATGTCGAATTCCACCTGCTTGAACGGCGGCGCGACCTTGTTCTTCACCACCTTGACGCGGACCTGATTGCCGATCGCCTCGTCCCGATCCTTCAGGGTCGAGATACGGCGGATGTCGAGGCGCACCGAGGCGTAGAACTTCAGGGCGTTGCCGCCCGTGGTGGTCTCGGGGCTGCCGTACATCACGCCGATCTTCATCCGGATCTGGTTGATGAAGATGACCATGCAGTTCGAGCGCGAGATCGAGCCGGTCAGCTTGCGAAGGGCCTGACTCATCAGCCGGGCCTGGAGGCCGGGCTGGCTCTCGCCCATCTCGCCTTCGATCTCGGCCCGCGGGGTCAGCGCGGCAACCGAGTCGACCACCAGAACGTCGATGGCGCCGGAGCGCACCAGCGTGTCGGTGATCTCCAGGGCCTGCTCTCCGGTATCGGGCTGTGAGATCAGCAGGTCGTCGAGATTGACCCCGAGCTTGCGGGCATAGACCGGGTCCAGGGCATGCTCGGCATCCACGAAGGCGCAGACGCCGCCCTTCTTCTGGGCCTCCGCGATGGTGTGGAGCGCCAGCGTCGTCTTGCCGGACGATTCGGGGCCGTAGATCTCGATCACCCGGCCGCGGGGCAGGCCGCCGACACCCAGGGCAATGTCAAGGCCGAGCGAACCGGTGGAGATGGTCTCGACCTCCTGCACTTTGTCGTTCTTGCCAAGCCGCATGATCGAGCCCTTGCCGAAGGCGCGCTCGATCTGGGCCAGGGCTGCGTCAATGGCCTTGGACTTGTCCTTGTCCTTCTCCGCGGGGGGCATGTCGACCACTTTCAATGCGGGCTGGGCCATCTGGCGGGATCCTTATGAAGGGGTTGAGCGCCGTTCACAACGCGCGTCAACGTCCGTCTCGTGTACCTGTTTTGTTCTCGTGCGGCAAGGGTTCATGGGTGTTCCGACAGGGCGTTGTTCCCGTCAATCCGCGTTGCACGCGTTGCGGAAGCGTGGCTGGTCCGTTTCACGCTGCGGGAGGCGGCGGTGGCGCGATGGCCTGACCGTCCCTCACCTCCGGCGTGCCGGGGTGAGGCTGTTGGGGCCAATGCCTGAGGGGTGGGAGGCCCCCCGCCCCTCAGCTCGCCATCGTCTTTTTTACGGTTTCGACGAGCTGCTTCAGGCTGAAGGGTTTTGGCAGGAAGTTGAAGGTCTCGCCCTCCGGCAGGTTCTTGCGGAAGGCGTCCTCGGCGTAGCCCGAGACGAAGATCACCTTCAGGTCCGGCTGGTGCTTGCGCACTTCCCGCAGCAGGGTCGGGCCATCCATTTCGGGCATGACGACGTCGGAGACCACGAGGTCGATCGGCTGGGCGTTCTCGCGCACGATCGCCAGCGCTTCGAGGCCAGAGGCCGCCTCCAGGACCGTATAGCCGCGGGCCGAGAGGGCCCGGCTGTTGACCGCGCGCACCGGATCCTCGTCCTCCACCAGCAGAATCGTACCCTGGCCGGTATGGTCGGCGGCGGGCTGGCGCGGTGGCGTCCGCTCGGCCGCGGTCGCCGGCCCCACGGGTTCGATCGTTCCCTCGGCTTTCGAGCCAGGCAACCGTGCGGCGTCCGTCCGCGGCAGGGCCGGTGCGGGGGCCGGGTGCGGCACCTCTTCGGGTTCCGCCACGGGGATGTGGCGCGGCAGGTAGATCCGGAAGGCAGTGCCCTCCCCGACCGTCGACTGCACGTCGATCGTGCCGCCGGACTGCTTGACGATGCCGAACACCGTCGAGAGCCCGAGGCCCGTGCCCTTGCCGATTTCCTTGGTGGTGAAGAACGGTTCGAAGATCTTCTCCATCAACTCGGGCGGGATGCCCTGGCCGGTGTCGCGGACCTCGATCAGCACGTGGTCGCCCGCAGGCGCCCCGCCCCGCCCTTCGGCCGCCGCTGCTGGACCGGGATCAGTGACGTTCTCGGTGCGGATCACCAGCTTGCCGCCCTCCGGCATTGCGTCGCGGGCGTTGACCGCGAGGTTCACGATCACCTGCTCGAACTGGTTGACGTCGGCCTTCACCGGCCAGACCTCGCGGCCGTGCTTCAGCTCCAGGGCGACACGCTCGCCGAGCAGCCGCTTCAGCAGGAGCGTGAGTTCGGACAGAGCCTCGCCGACACTCATCACCTCCGGCCGCAGGGTCTGGCGGCGAGAGAACGCCAGGAGCTGGCGGACGAGGCCCGCCGCTCGGTTGGCGTTCTGCTTGATCTGCATGATGTCTTGGAAGGCCGGATCGGTCGGCCGGTGGCTCGCGAGCAGCAGGTCCGAGTAGCCGATGATCGCCTGCAGCACGTTGTTGAAGTCGTGCGCGATGCCGCCTGCGAGCTGACCCACGGCGTTCATCTTCTGGGCTTGGGCGACCTGCTGCTCCAGCTGGCGCTGCGCCGTCGTGTCGAGGGCGTACAGGATGACGCGCTCGGCCTCGTCGGTCTGCTGTCCGGGATCGCCGCCGTCGGCGGGGCTGAGCCAGACCCGCGCGGAGCGGCCACCGGGCCCGGTCAGCTGAACCTCGATCGGCTCGGGATCGGTCATCCCGCGCGATGCCCGGGCGAGCCCGGCTTCGAGGCTGGTGCGGTCCGTCACAGAGTCGCCGACGTTGGGCTCGGCCCGGTGCGTGCCGTCGCCGTCGATGGCGCCGTCCTCGGCCTGCCGCGGCACCGTGCCGAACAGCCGGGTGAAGGAGGCGTTGGCCCGGGCGATCCGCCCCGTGCTGTCGAGGGTCGCGATGGCGATCGGCGAGTTGTTGAGGAACCGGGCGAGGCGCACCTCGGCAGCGCGCTGCGGCTCGTCGGTCTCGGCCCCGGCGGAGCGGTTGATCACGAAGGTCCGTGAGGAACCGGGCTTGCCGTCCTTGCCGAAGGCGATCCGGTGGTAGAGCCGTACCGGCAGGGTGTGGCCGTTCCGGCGGCGCAGGTCGAGGTCGAAGCGGTCGGTGCGCACCTCGCCGGGCATGCCGGCGGCGCGCACGAGGACGTCGGCCTCGGGGGCGATCTCGGTGAGGTGCGGGCCGCCGGGGCCGACGCTCGCGAGGTCGTAGCCGAGCCAAGCGGCCAGCGTGGCGTTCATGTACACGATGGCGCCGGCCGGATCGATCGACAGGAAGCCCGCCGGGGCGTGGTCGAGATAATCGATCGCGTGCTGGAGTTCCTGAAAAACGTTCTCCTGCCGCTCGCGTTCGGCGGTGATGTCGGCGACCGTCCAGAGGGCGGCGGCGCGGCGCGCGCGGGCCAAGGGCCGGACCGAGACCCGGTACCATCCGAAGCTGCGCTCGCCGGCGATCGGGCCGAGCGGCGGCGACATCCGCACCTCTTCGGTGTGAGCCCGGGCGTCGCGCGAGGCTTGCGACAGACGGTAGACCGCCTCGGAGACCTCCGGCGGCCCGACCAGAATGCGCTCCACCGGCACGAGGTTCGAGAAGGTGTCGCCGCCGGCGATTCGCAGATAGGCCTCGTTGGCGTAGATCAGCCGGCCGCCATCCTCGACCACCAGCGCGCCGTCCGGCGAGGCGTCGACGATGCCCTTGGTGATATCGTCCCGGGCGGCGCTGCCGCTGAGCTGAAGCGCACCGATCGCCAGCGCGAACAGGAAGAACACGCCCGCCATGGCGAGCAGGGCGAGCAGCCACACGATCAGCGACTGGGCCTGCTCGTTGGCCACGAAGGACAGGCCGATGGCGGCTCCGACCAGCAGGCCCGCCAGCACGAGCAGCAGCCCGACCCGGCCCGGCTGCTCCGAGCGGTCGATCGAGCCCGTCGCCTGCGGCGCAGCCGGCTGCGAACCCGCACCCTGAGCGGCGGCGACCGGCAATCCTGCATTCGGCGCGCCTGCGGCGGGTGCCGGAGGTCCAGTCACGTCGGCCATCGGCTTCATTTCCAGAACGTTCCCCCCGGTTAGGCCGGCCGGCCATATCAGGGCAAGGGCTGCGCGGCATCACGCGCATCGCGCCAAGCCTCGGCTCAGCCTCGCGAAAAAAGGTGGACGAAGCGTGGCTTTCGCGCGGTTTCACGCGCGGGCGGCATGCCATCCGGGGATCGGCGGCTTCGTCCGGCCGCCGATGAGCGTGGCGCCACGACGCCGGATATCGTCAAACGATACAGATCCAAGGGCGCGGTCGCCGCGCCGGCCAGTTCGGAGGAGGACGGCTCGACGCGCACTTCTCCGAGCCGGAGTTCGTTGCGTTCGACCAGGAGCCTCATCCGTATTCGCCCTCGCGCGTCGGGTAGATCGGCCGGACAGACGAGGCACGCCGCGTTTCGCTGCACGCACAAGCTGGCGACCTAATCACGAAAGCGTGATCGACTGGCTGCTCGGACCTCGCATTTCGTTACAGTCCGAATTGATATTCGAGACATTCATGCCGACGAGACCCATGTCCAAGCGGCTACGGTCGTCCAACCGTTTGAATCCCGGCGGGTATGCCCGCCGCGTCAAACCGGCTCGATCACGTGGCGCTGCCGGACCGGTCGCCGCCTGACTCCGCGCGTGGAAACACTCTCCTTCGCGGCTCGGGGGACGGACGGCGCCGGCTTCGAGAGCTACCGGCGCCTTTACGGCATCGGCGCCGATGTCGAGCCCGCCGAAGGGCCGTTCCGCGCCGAGGTTCGAATCCGGCGTTTCCGGCGGATGATCCTGTTCGAGCGGGAACTCGGCGGCCTGCTGCACATGCGGGGCCCCGGGCGCGTGCGCCATGACGGCTTCGACCACATCACGCTGCACCTCCTGTTGTCCGGCGATCTCACCGGCGGCCCCCTCGGCGCCGGCCATCGCCTGCGGCCGGGCGAGATCATGGTGGTGGATACGCGCCGACCGCACTGGACGCGGGTTGAACGGGCCCGGCTGATCACCGTCCAGCTCGCCCGCGAGGTGGTCGAGGCCTCGGTCAGCGATCTGGAACCGGTGCACGGGATCGTCCTGCCCGGGGCCGCTGCCGGACTGCTGGCCGACTTCACCGCGTCCCTGGTCCGCCGGGCGGACGATCTGCCCCCGGTCGCGGTGGAGCGTGCAGCCGCCACGGCGGCCGAACTCCTTGGCCTCGGCTTGAGCGTCGCGACGGCCGCGCCGCTGGCCCGCCTCCTCTCGACCGAGGCGTCGCAGCCGCTGCGTCGGATCCGGGCCGAAGCCTATATCGATGCGCACTTGGCGGACCCGAATCTGAACAGTTCGGCCATCGCGGCTGGGATCGGAGCCTCCCGGAGCAGCCTGTACGCGGTCTTTGCTGACGAGGGTGGCATTGCCCGCTTCATCCAGAGGCGACGGCTCGAACGCCTGCGCGCCGCCCTGCGCCGTTCCGACGACGGCCGGCCCGTCTCGGCCCTCGCCCACGCGCACGGCTTCGCGGACGAGAGCGGGTTCAGCCGCGCGTTTCGGGCCGCCTTCGGAATGCCCCCCGGCCGGTACCGCGCCGCCATGCGGGACGCGCGAGAGGACCGGTCCGGAGATGGGCCGACCGACGCCGTGATGGTCCGCTGGACGAGCGAACTGTATTGATGGCCGATCTGGAACGTCGTTCCGCGCCGCTCGGCCTGTCGGAGCGGCAGATGGTGATCCTGCTCGCGGCGACGCAGCTGCTGGCGTTCAGCGACCGCTTCCTGATCACCCTGGTGGCGCAGCCGCTGAAGCTGGACCTCGCCCTCTCGGACGCGCAGCTCGGTATCCTGCAGGGATCGGCCTTCGCCCTCCTCAACGCGGCCGCCATGCCGTGGGCCGGGGGCGTCGCGGATGCCGGGCACCGGAGGATCCTGCTGATGGCCAGCGTTCTGGCCTGGAGCGCCGCCACCCTCGCCTGCGGGCTCACAACGAGTTTCGCGGTTCTGCTTGCCGCCCGGGCCTTCCTGGGGCTCGGGCAGGCCGCGGTCGCGCCCGCGGCGTTGTCGCTGATGGCTCATCGCCTGCCGCGGCGCAGACTGGGGCGTTCGGTGGCGCTCCTGACCGCGGGGGCCAGTCTCGGCCGCAGTCTCGCCCTGCTGGCGGGCGGAGCGGTGCTGGCCGGGCTGACGGCGGCGCACGACTTGAATCTCCCCGGCTACGGACCGCTCCATCCCTGGCAGGCGCTCTTCCTGCTCGCCTGCCTGCCGAACATCGCGCTCCTGATCGGTCTCCGGCGGGTGGTCGAGCCGCCCGCGGCGCCGCAGGGCGAGGGGCGGCCGGCCCTCGCCTGGGTTGTCCGCCATCGCGCTGCCTACGGACCGCATTTCGGCGCCGCCGCAGCGGCCGTGCTGATCGGGCAGACCCTGACCGCCTGGGCGCCGACCTTCTATGTGCGCGTCCACGGCCTGACGCCGGCCGAGGCTGGCTTGCGGCTCGGCCTCGTGGTGCTCATCGCGGCGCCGGTCGGTCACCTTGCGGGCGGGCGTTGGCTCGACCATGC
Organism: Methylobacterium sp. GC_Met_2; assembly: GCF_026540795.1. NCBI lineage: Bacteria > Pseudomonadati > Pseudomonadota > Alphaproteobacteria > Hyphomicrobiales > Methylobacteriaceae > Methylobacterium > Methylobacterium sp. GC_Met_2. Next base: position 69,096 of record NZ_JALNUM010000013.1, on the reverse strand, counting down.
GCGGGCCTTCGCGCCCCGGCGGGCCGCCTCCTACGGGCTCGCCCTGGGCTTGGCGGCTGCACCGGCCTGCACGGCCGCGATGGTCCTCACGACCGACCGCGCGATGTCGCTGACAGCATTCGCAGGGCTCGTGGCTGTGCTGGGCTTCACTTCCCCATCCGCCCTGGCGGGCCTCCAGCTCCTCACGCCGCGGGCGCTCCGCGGCCGTGTGAGCGCCGCCTTCGTGGCCGGGGTGACCCTCGTCGCCTTCGGGGCGGGGCCGGCCCTCGTCGGGGTGATCAACGACCGCGTGGTCGGCCCGGCCCAGGTCGGGACGGCGATGCTGGCCGTGTTCGGCGTGGCCTCCCTGATCGGGATCGCCCTCGCCTTGGCGGCACGTCCGCTCGCTGGCCGTCGACGGGCTTGGCCTTAGGCCGCGCGCCTCCGCAACCGCAACACGAAGCCGATCACCTCGGCCACCGCGCGGAAATGCTCGGCGGGGATCTCGCCATCGATCTCCACGGTGGCGTGGAGCGCCCGGGCCAGCGGCGGGTTCTCGATCACCGCGACGCCATGCTCGGCCGCCATCGCGCGGATGCGCAGCGCCAGCGAGTCGACGCCCTTGGCGACGCAGATCGGCGCCGCCATGCCGGTCTCGTAGCGCAGGGCGACCGCGTAGTGGGTCGGGTTGGTCACCACCACGGTGGCGGTCGGCACGGCGGCCATCATCCGCTTCCGCACCCGGGCCATGCGCAGCTGTCGCATGCGGCCCTTCACCTCCGGGTTGCCGTCCGACTCCTTCATCTCCTGCTTCATCTCCTCCTTCGACATGCGGTGGCGCTTGCGCCAGCGGAACCGCGCGTAGAGGGCGTCGCCCAGGGTGATCGCGAGATGCACGCACAGCATCCCGGCGAGCAGCCGCAAGCTCAAGGAGAGGATTGCCGGCAAGGCCGCACCGGGGTCGAGCTGGACGAACACCTCCAGCCGGTCGCGGTCGTTCCACAAAACCACGCCGCCCACCACGCCGACGGTGCAGATCTTGGCCAGCCCCTTGCCGAACTGGAACCACGCCTCGATGCCGAGCAGGCGCTTCATCCCGGCCATGGGCGAGAGCCGCTCGAATTTCGGCATCAGCGTCTCGGCGGTGAACACCAGCGGGTGCTGGAGCAGCCCGGCGGCGAGCCCCGCGACCACGGCGAGGCCCACCGGGATGGCCACCGCCTGCAGCCAAAGCCACAGCGCCCGCACGGCCGCGGCCCGCATCGCGGTGGCGTCGTCCGGCAGGGTGTGGGCGTTGGCGAGGTAGGCGCGAAGTCCGTACAGCAAGTTCTGCGCGATGCTGGGTGCCGCCAGCATCAGCGCGAGGGTGAAGGCCCCCAGGATCGCGAAGGTGTTGATCTCGGTGCTGGTCGCGACGTCGCCGCGCTCGATCGCCTGATCCAGGCGCCGTTGGGACGGCTCCTCGGTCTTGTCTTCGTCGTCCGCGCCCTCGGCCATCCCGCGGCTACCTCAGCGCCCGATCGATTCGGCGAGGTATCGGCCCATATCGTCCAGGAAGACGCCCATCATCACGCCGAGGCAGCCCATCAGGATCACGACGCCCGCCAGTACCGAGGCCGGGACCGCCAAGGCGAACACCTGCAATTGCGGCATCAGGCGCGACAGCACGCCGAGGCCCAGATTGAACAGGATCCCGAACGCGATGAACGGCCCGGAGATCTGCATCGCCAGGGTGAAGCCGCGGGCGAGCGCCCGGGTCGCCAGCGTGAGCGCGTCCGAGAAGGCCGGGATCCCGTCCGGGGGCAGCACGTCGTAGCTCCGCGCCAAGCCCTCGATGGCGAGGTGGTGCAGATCGGTGGTGAAGATCAGCGTGATGCCCAGCAGCGACAGGAAGTTGCCGATCGCCACCTGCTGGCCGCCCTGGCTCGGATCCACGGTCATCGCGTAGGACAGGCCGATCTGCGCCGCGATGATCGTCCCGGCCGTCTGGAGGGCCGCCAGCACCATCCGCACCGAGAGGCCGAGGACCAGCCCCACAATCGTCTCCCCGAACAGGAGCCCGATCAGCCGCGGCCCGGCGAGACCCTCCGTGCCGCCGAGCAGCGGGCGCACGGTCGGGAACAGCACCAGGGTGGTGAGCACCGCGAAGGCCAGCCGCAGGCGCGGCGAGACCGACTGTTCGCCGATCCCGGGCATCAGCATGATCAGCGTGCCGACGCGGGCGAAGGTGATCAGGAAGGCCGAGGCAATCCCGGGCAGGAGGAGGTTCATCGCCGCCCCCCTGACACGCGGATTGCGCCGCTGTCGTGGCCTGGACAGATCTCATCCGCCCGTCGCGATGCGGGCGGCGATGCGGGTCATGTAGCCCGCCATGGCGTCGCCGATGAAGGGCAGCATCAGGAGCAGCACGGCGAACACCGCCACGACCTTGGGCACGTAGATCAGGGTCTGCTCCTGGATCTGGGTCAGGGCCTGGACCAGCGAGACCGCGAGGCCCACCGCGAGGGAGACGAGCATCAGCGGTCCGGCGATCTTCAGGAACACGAAGATGCCGTCGCGGGCGACATCGAGGATGGCAAGTCCGGTCATGATGAGGACGGATCCGAAGGAGGACAGGTGACGGTTTCAAAAGGTCGTCGACCTTTTGCGGGTGCAGGGCTCCGCCCCGATACGCCGCCAAAGGGCGTAGCCCTTTGGGATCCCACGTCAGATCTGCATCCGCATGATCTCCTCGTAGGCGGAGATCATGCGGTCGCGCACGGCGACCATGGTCTGGAGGGCGGTCTCGCTCTCGGCGACCGCAGTGACCACATCCACGACGTTGGCCTTGCCGGACGCGGCAGAGACCGCCTGGGCATCGGCCCGACGCCCGGCATCGCCGACGTTCTCCAGCGTCTTGCCGAGGAACTGCATGAAGTCGGTTCCGGTCTCGGCGGTCGACTGTACCTTGGGAACGGGCCGGCCTGAGGCGATGCCCTGGACGGCGGCGTAGGCGCCCGCCGCGAAGTTGCTCGAAGCCATCGCTATCGCTCCTGCCCGATCACTTCAGGATGCCGAGCGTCTGGGACAGCATCTTGCGCGTGGCGGTGATCATGTTGAGGTTCGCCTCGTAGGAGCGCTGGGCCTCGCGCAGGTCCATGTTCTCGACCAGCGCATTGACGTTGGGCATCTGCACCTCGCCCCGTGCGTTGGCCGCCGGGTTGCCGGGCTCGAACTTGGTCCGGAAGGCGGACGGGTCGCGCCGGACGCGGCCCGCCTCCACGAGCCGGGCGCCGGTCTCGTCGTCGAGATGGCTGGTGAAGCTCGGGATCTTGCGCCGATAGGGTTCCGCCCCCACCGAGGGCGGCGCGGAATCGGCGTTGGCGATGTTCTCGGCGATAATCCGCATCCGGCCCGACTGAGCCTTGAGGCCGGCCGCCGCCACCGCCATCGACTTGCTGAATTCCATGGCTCAACGCCCTCCTCTCGCCGCGTCCGGGCGGCCGACGTCAGCTCTTGCCGATGGCGATCTTCAGGGTGGTCAGGCTGTGCTGGTAGAGCGAGGCGGCGAGCTGATAATCCGATTGGTTGTCGCCGGCCTTCATCATCTCGTCCTCGAGATTGACCCCGTTGCCGCTCGGGCGGATCTCGAACCCTTTGGCGCGCTTGGCCTCAGCGCCGCCGCCCTGCCCCGCGGGCGCCAGATGGGCCGGGCTCGTCAGGGCCAAGCTGGTCGAGCCGGAGGCCAGAGCGCCGGTCGTCCGATCGAAGCGCGGCTCGACGAGGTCGCGGGGCTTGAACCCCGGCATGTCGGCGTTGGCCACGTTTTCCGAGATCAGTCCCTGGCGTGCCTGGGCCCATTGCATCCGGGTGCGCAGCATGCCGAGCACGGGCAGGTCGGTGAGGGCCAAGGTCGCCTCCGGTCGGGCATCGCCGCGCCGGAACGAGCGGGCTCGGCAAAAACTGCCGCGCGCATGGTTAACGCTGCGTTAAACCCAGGGTCGATGCCGCTGCGGTCGACGCGCCGGATTCCGGATTCGACGCGTCGGGACGCGGCGACGGGCCCGGGGAAGTCCGTTCTTCCAGAGCCGATACGGCGGCAGAGCGCTTCAATTCACGTCGTATTGTGTTGATGGCGTTGGTTTAAAAGGTCTGTTAACGACCCCTTAACGCCGTTTGCCTTGCAGCCCCTCCGGCGTGGTATGGACTCGTCCTTGCCGGGCGCGGACCAGCGGCGGCCGGAACGTGCGAGTGCGTAACCTTGCGATGGCTGCAATCCGTGTTCGGTTCTGACGGCTCCCCCATCGTTCAATATGTCGTGATCTTCGCCGTCATCTTCACGGCGCTGGCGGCGATCGTCTTCACGGTGCGGCGGCTCACGGGGCGGACCCTGGCGCTGCCCGGGCGGAACGGCGGCCGCGGGCGGCAGCCGCGGCTCGGCATCGTCGACGTGTACGAGCTCGATCGCGCCCGCCAGCTGATCCTGCTGCGTCGGGACAATGTCGAGCATCTGCTCCTCGTGGGCGGGCCCAACGACGTCGTAGTCGAGCGCAACATCCAGCGCAGCCAGCGCCCCCTGACGGAGGCGTCCCTGAGGGCGGACGCAGCGCCGGACGCCCTCGACGAACCGCTGTCGGATCCTCTGGTCCAGGGCGGCCGCCTGTCCGAGCCGTCACGCGCTCTGCCCGAGTTGTCCGGGCTGCCCGCCGAGCCGCTGTTCGATCCGGGCTTCGAAATGCCCGTGGTCGTGCCCTCGCCCATCCCGCGGTCCGGGGCGGGGCCGACCGTGAGTCTGCCGCTCGATCCAGCGCTGCTCGGCGGCGATGAGCCCGGGCAGGACGTCTCCGAACCGCTGTCGCCGCTGGTGCCTGCGCCTCCTCAGAAACTCCCCGAACCCCTGCGTGCGCCGGTTCGCGAGCCGGTCGCTCCGCGCCGGGTCCTGAGCCGGACTGCGCCGCCGCTGGTCGATCCGCGGCCCGGCCCGGCCTCGGAGCGCGCCTCCGATCCGGCGCCCGCCGTGGATCAGACGGCCCGGCCGGCGCCAAGCCTCGCAGTTCCGTCCGAGCGCCGGAGCGTCGATCCGGCGATCCTCTCGGACATGGCGCGGCAGCTTCAGGCGGCTTTGTCGCGTCCCTCGTCGGCGGTGACCCCGGCCCCGCTGCTCAACGCGGCCTCGGCCCCGGACGACGGTGTCGATCCGATGGCCGCCGCGATGGCGACCACTCCGCCGGTCTCCGCGACGCCGCCCGAACCGGTGCTGCCCCCGGCCGTCGACATGCCTGTCGACGAGCCCGCCCCGCCGAGCATTGTGGCTGCAGCTCCGTCGGTCTCGGTGGTTCAGGCTCCCGCACCCCCTCCTCCTGCGCCGCCTTCACCTGCACCCCCTTCTCCTGCGCCGGCCGTAGCCCGGCCCGAGCCGAAGGCGCCGCCCACGTTCCGGCCTCCGCCTCCGCCCGAGCCGTCCTTACCCGCGCCACGCCCCGACGCGAAGACGTCGGGAAATCCCTTCTCCGTGGAGGAGATCGAGGCTGAATTCGCCCGGCTGTTGGGACGTCCGCTCGACAAGCGGAGCTGAGCCGTCCGGTCCGACCCTTCGGCCGCGACCACACGGCGGTAACGCGGCGTTAACCCTCTTCGGGAACGCTCGGGTCTGGAGGATGACCCGATGCTCTCTCTCAACGCCGAGACCGCCCGCCGCAGCCGCGCCTACCGCGCGTTCAAGCTCGATCGTGCCGGCCGCGTCGCCTCGGCCGAGATCGTTGCGGCCGAGGACGATGGCCACGCGCGGCGACAGGTGCGTGCCATGGCTGAGCGCAACACGATCGAGCTCTGGGAGCGGACGCGGTTCCTCGGCCGCTTCGAGCCTGCCGGATCGGCACGGAACTAGTGCTCTGACGCATTCACTTCGTTCATGCGAGTGAGCACCAGTTCTTTGGTTTTGCATCAATTTTCCAGACTCGGCTCACGCCTCCGTCTGGATCGATGCACTAGCGGCCTGCCGTCTCCGGCATCGCCAGCACGGCGAGGAAGCTGAGGATCGCCGCGACCCCCAGGTAGATCCCGACGAAGCCGATCCCGCCGATATTGACGAGTTCCTGGGCGATGTAGGGCGCTCCGGAGGCGCCCAGGATTCCCGCCAGGTTGTAGGTGACCGAGGCGCCGGTGTAGCGGACCCGGGTCGGGAACAGCTCGGGCAGCACGGCGCCCATCGGGCCGAACACCCAGCCCATGGATAGAAGCGCGAGGCACAGGAAGCCGAGGACCGGCGGCCACGTGCCGGTGCCGGCGGCATGGCCGAGCATCGGGCCCATCAGGAATCCGAGCGCGAACACCGCGGCCATCCCGGACAGCAGCACCGGCCGGCGGCCGAACCGGTCCGCGGCGGCGCCCGAGACCACGATGCCGAGCGCCATGAAGCAGACCGCGATGCACTCGAACAGCAGGAAGGTCGGCCGCGCGTAGCCGAGCGTGCCGGTGCCATAGCCCAGTGCGAATACGGTCGAGAGGTAGAACACCGCGTAGACCGCCACCATGGCGAAGGTGCCCATGAGAACCGCGCGCCCGTGCTGCGTCAGCATGGTGGCGAACGGCACACGCTCCGGCCGGGCCTGGCTCAGGGCAGCCTTGAAGGCCGGCGTCTCGGTGAGCTTCAGGCGGACATAGAGCCCGACGCCCACGAGCGCCGCCGAGGCCAGGAACGGCAGGCGCCAGCCCCAGCTCTGGAAGCTCTCGGGCGTCAGGCCAAAGCTCAGTGCCAGGAAGCCGAGATTGGCCAGGATGAACCCGACCGGGGCGCCGAGCTGCGGAAAAATCCCGTACCAGGCCCGCCGGCCGGGCGGCGCGTTCTCGACCGCCAACAGGGCCGCGCCGCCCCATTCGCCGCCGAACCCGATGCCCTGGCCGCAGCGCAGGATGCAGAGCGCCGCCGGTGCCCACCAGCCGGCGGTGGCGTAGCTCGGCAGGCAGCCGATCAGGACCGTGGACAGCCCCATGATCAGGAGCGAGGCCACCAGGGTCGCCTTGCGGCCGACCCGGTCGCCGAAATGCCCGAACAGGGCCGCGCCCACCGGCCGGGCGACGAACGCGATCGCGAAGGTCGCGAAGGCGCTGAGCTGCTGCACGCCGGGGGCCCCGGCCGGAAAGAAGACCGGGCCGATCACGAGCGCGGCGGCGGTGGCATAGATGTAGAAATCGAAGAACTCGATCGCCGTGCCGACGAAGCTCGCGGCCAGGATGCGCCCGGCGCTGGGCGGGGTGGCGGTCGCGTCGGCGCTTTCGACGGTCTGAAGCATGGCGGCGTGGCGATTTGTCGTGACGGCAAACAGGATTGCGGCGCTTTCGCACGGGGCGGCGCCCGCGGGAACCCCGAAAGCGCGTCCGGTGCAGGTCGCCTGTGCGATGCACCGGCGCCGGCCTTGCGTTCGCCGGCCCCCTTCGCCAAGCTGATCGGCCCTAATCCGCGCGGGACGCCGGCCGCCGCGCCGTCCCTACCAGTCGAGTTTTGCGATGAGAGTCACTGTCGAGCGCGCGGCCCTGCTCAGGTCGCTCGGCCACGTGCACCGGGTCGTCGAGCGCCGCAACACGATCCCGATCCTGTCCAACGTGCTGCTGCGCTCGGAAGGGTCCGGTCTCCAGCTGCGGGCGACCGACCTCGACATCGAGGTCACCGAGAGCGTGCCGGCCGATGTCGCCGATCCGGGCGCCACCACGGTGCCGGCGCACGTGATCTACGACATCGTGCGCAAGCTGCCCGACGGCGCGCAGGTCTCACTGGAGACCGGCGGCGAATCCGGCCAGATGACGATCCGCTCCGGCCGCTCGCGCTTCGCGCTGGGCGCCCTGCCGGAGGGCGACTTCCCGGATCTGGCCGCCGGCGAGATGCCCCACGGCTTCGAGATCGCCAGCGCCGACCTCAAGCGCCTGATCGACAAGACGCAGTTCGCGATCTCCACCGAGGAGACGCGCTACTACCTGAACGGCATCTACCTGCACACGCTGGAGACCGAGAACGGCCCGGTGATGCGGGCGGTGGCGACCGACGGGCACCGGCTCGCGCGGGTCGAGATCCCCGCCCCCCAGGGCAGCGTCGGCATGCCGGGCGTGATCGTGCCCCGCAAGGCGGTGGCCGAGATCCAGAAGCTACTGGACGACGGCGGCGAATCCGTCGCGGTCGACCTGTCGCCGGCCAAGATCCGCCTGCGCTTCGCGGGTGGCCTGACGCTGATCTCGAAGCTGATCGACGGCACCTTCCCGGATTACCAGCGGGTGATCCCGGCCAACAACGACAAGCGGCTCACCGTTCAACGCGACACCTTCGCCAAGGCGGTGGACCGGGTCTCGACGATCTCCTCGGAGCGCGGCCGGGCCGTAAAGCTCGGCCTCGCCGAGGGCCGCCTCGCTCTGTCAGTGAATAACCCGGATTCCGGCAGCGCCACCGAGGAGCTCGACGTCGATTACGAGGCCGCCAACCTCGATATCGGCTTCAACGCCCGCTACCTGCTCGACATCACGGCGCAGCTCGAAGGCGACACCGCCCTGTTCAAGCTCGCCGACCCTGGCTCGCCGACCCTGATCCAGGACCGCGAGGGCGCCCCGGCGCTCTACGTGCTGATGCCGATGCGGGTGTAAAGCGGCTGCCATGCCGAGAACCGTCGTCCTTGATTCGGTGCAGGCGGCTTCGCTCGATCGCCTGATCGCGGCGGGGCGTCATGGCTCGCCCGAAGAGGCGATCGCCGCCGGTGTCGCGTTGCTGCTCCGGCATGAGGACCATCTTGCGACGCTCCAAGAGTCTTGGCACGAGGGCGTCGAGAGTGGCGACTATCAACCCCTCGATGCCACGTTGGACGCCTTGGAAGCGCGCTACGGCGCCATGGAAAAGGCCAATCCTTGACGCCTGTCGTGGTGGCGCGGCGAGCCCGGGCGGATCTGCGAGGGGATTGGTGATTTCATCGCCGCCGACAATCCCTCGCACGCCCGCAGCTTCGTCTCGGACCTGCGCACCCGGTATCAGGCCCTCGGCAGGCAACCCATGATGGGAAGACTCGCGCCGGAGGTTGCGCCAGACGTCCGGATCCTCGTATTCCGGTCTTTCCTCATCCTCTATCGCGTCTTCGACGACCGGATTTCGATCGATCGCGTCGTGCATCCAGCCCGTGATCGCTCCACCTTGCCATCCAATGAGTGACTCCGACACGGCCGGCAGCGCGCGCGTCACGCGCCTGATCGCCCGCGATTTCCGCAACCACGCCGATCTCGAGCTGAACCCTGCCGCCCGCTTCGTCGCGCTGGTCGGGGAGAACGGGGCGGGCAAGACCAACCTGCTCGAAGCGCTCTCGCTGTTCGTGCCGGGCCGGGGCCTGCGCCGGGCCGAGTTCGCCACCATGGCGCGTGCCGGGGGCCCGGGCGGCTTTGCCGTGTCCCTCACCCTGGACCGGGACGGGGCCGAGCACCGGCTCGGCACCGGCCTGGAGCCGCCGGGCCCGGACGGGCGCACGAGCCGGCTCTGCCGGATCGACGGCGCCGCCGCTTCCTCGCCCATCGCGTTCAGCGAGTTCCTCCGGGTGGTCTGGCTGACGCCGGATCTCGACGGCCTGTTCCGTGGCGCGGCCGGCGATCGGCGCCGGTTCCTCGACCGGCTCGTGCTGGCGGTCGATGCCGGTCACGGCGCGCGGGTCTCCGCGATGGAGCGCGCCCTGCGTTCGCGCAATCGCCTGCTGGAGGACCGGCCCGACGACGACCGCTGGCTCGACGCGGTGGAGCGGGAGGTGGCCGAACTCGGCGTCGCAGTGGCGCTGGCCCGCCGGGAGACCGCGGAGCGGCTGGACCGGCTGATCGCCGAGACCCGGGACGACGCGCAGCCCTTCCCCTGGGCCTCGATCCGCCTGGAGGGCGACCTCGACGACCTCGTGGCGGTCTGGCCGGCGATCGAGGCGGAGGACCGCTTCCGCCTGGCCCTGCGCAACGGCCGCAACCGGGACCGCGCGGCGGGCCGTACGCTGATGGGGCCGCAGACGAGCGACCTCGTGGTCCGCCACGGTCCGAAGGACGTGCCGGCGGGAACCGCATCGACCGGCGAGCAGAAGGCCCTGCTGATCGGCCTCGTCCTGGCCCATGCGCGCTTGGTGCGCGCCATGAGCGGCATCGCCCCCGTGATCCTCCTCGACGAGGTGGCGGCGCATCTGGATCCGCGCCGCCGCGCCGGGTTGTTCGAGGCACTGGAGGCGCTCCCGGGTCAGGTCTGGATGACCGGCGCCGACCCGGACGCCTTCGCGCGGGCCGGCGACCGGACCGAGGTGCTGCGAATCGGAGCCTGATCCTCAGGCCGCCCGGATCGTGCTCAGGAAGCGGGACACCTCGGCGCCGAGGTGCTCGGACTGGCGGGACAGCTCGCCGGCCGCGCCGAGAACCTGGGAGGCGGCCGCACCGGTCGCCTCAGAGGCCTGGGCCACGCCCACAATGTTGCTGGTCACCTGATCGGTCCCGGTGGCGGCCTGGGCGACGTTGCGGACGATCTCCTGGGTCGCCGCACCCTGCTCTTCCACGGCGGCCGCGATGGTCGTGGCGACCCCGTTGATCTCGCGGATGCGCGCCGCGATCGTGTCGATGGCCGAGACCGCCTGCCCGGTCACCCCCTGGATCTGATTGATTTGCTGGCTGATCTCCTCGGTGGCCTTGGCGGTCTGGCTGGCCAGCTCCTTCACCTCGGCCGCCACCACGGCGAAGCCACGGCCGGCCTCGCCGGCGCGAGCCGCCTCGATCGTGGCGTTGAGCGCCAGAAGGTTGGTCTGGCCGGCGATGTTGGAGATCAGCCCGACCACCTCGCCGATGCGGCTCGCCGCCTGGCTCAGGTCCTGGACGAGGTGCTGGGTCTGATCCGCCTCGCCCACCGCGGTCTGGGCGAGGTTGGCCGAGCCGAGCACCTGCCGTCCGATCTCCTGAACCGAGGAGCCCAGTTCCTCGGCGGCGGACGCCACGGTCTGGACGTTGGCGGAGGCCTCCTCGGCCGCCGCCGCGACGGTGGTCGACTGGCTTGCCGTCTCGGTGGCGCTGGCCGTCATGGACTGGGCCGTGGTTTGCAGCTCCGTGGCCGAGGACGAGACCATTCCGACGATGCCGCCGACTGCGCGCTCGAACCCATCGGCCAGTTCCAGCATGGTGCGCCGCCGCTCCGCGGCCGCCACCTCGTCGGCCAGGCGCTTGATCTCGGCCTCCTCGGCGGCCTTGCGGGCGACCAGGGCCTTGATGCCCTCGACCGCCTTGCCGACCGCGCCAATCTCGTCCCGGCGGGCGGCCTCCTTGATCTCGGCGTCGATCTCGCCCTGCGCCATGCGCTGCAGGACTTCGACCAGGCTATCGAGCGGGCGGGTGATGCCGAGCACCGCGATGAAAACCGCCGCCAGCAAGCCCGCCAGCATCCCGAGGCCGCTGACGGCCATCAGGGTCTGACGGGTGGCGTTGGTCTGGTCGGTCAGGTCGTCCGAGCCCTTCTGCATATAGGCGGCGATCGCCTCGGCGAGCGCGTTGCCCTCCGCCAGCATGCTGGAGAAGTTCGGATCGATCGCCGTATGGATCAACGCGACGGCCTGCTCGTTCTGGTTGCTGGTGCCGAGCCGGCGAACCTCGCTCACGTCCGTGACGTAACGCTCGATGCCGACCGTCAGCGCGTCGATTCGGGGCGCGAAGGTCTCAGCATGCGACCGCAGCGTTGGGAGCAGCGCCTTCATCTTCGGCAGGGCGGCCTCGAAGCCCCGGTTGGCGTTCTGCATCTGGGCGGGCTCGGTCTCCGCGATGACGCGATACACCCAATAGTTAAGTTCAACGATCAGGCGGTTGAGCTGGCGCACCTCCGCGACGGCCGACGCCTCGTTGCTGATGAAGCGGGAGTATCCGTCGTCGATCTTGGTCATCTGCGCTTGGGCATACCAGACGCAGCTTCCGACGAGCAGACTGATCAGCAGGATGACGGCTGCCATCTTGGGCAGGATCTTAATATTGGATAGGCGTAACACAGCTTTCAACCTTCCGATCGACCTCGTTGACAGACGGGTGCGGGGCTGCCGCGTCGTCGTCGTCAGATAGTAAAAAGATCTTAATAAAAAGTTCTTGTCAAGGCGTAGTCTGAAATATTTTGTATGAGATCTTAATTGTGATAAGCAGTCATTTGCTGCTGCGGCTGAATATAAATGCAAACATATCCTGCACTTTATGTAGTATTACAATCCGAGAAATTTTTGTGTTCGTCTGATATATTTGAGACTGATTTTCGAATGGATGCAATTGGAAAGCATCTTCACTGGTGCAGCCAACATCCCGCGCCGAAGGCGGGCACCGCCGGCGACCGAACGTCTCCGCCATGGCGCGCCGGTCTTTTTTGCGGACGCCGGGGCGCCACATAGGGGGCGGCACGCAGAACGCGCGTGCGCACGGAACTCTCAACGCATGTCCAAGCCGGTCCACGCCATGATTCGCGTCCTCGAAGAAGAGCGCGCGCGCGACTATTACGCCCGTGCCTTCGGGCTCGAAGTGTCCGACCGCTTCGACTTCCCGGACTTCACCCTGATCTATCTGCGCGACCCCGCCTCGCCGTTCGAACTGGAACTCACCGTCAACAAGGGGCGGGACAAGCCCTACGACCTCGGTGACGGCTACGGCCACATCGCCTTCGTGGTCGACGATGTCGAGGCCGAGCACGCGCGGCACAAGCGCGAGGGTTTTACGGCGACCGACCTGAAGACGCTCAAGCACGCGGAGGACGTGCTGGCGCGGTTCTTCTTCGCCACGGATCCGGACGGGTACAAGATCGAGGTCATCCAGCGCGGCGGGCGCTTCGCCTGACCGCATCAGACAGACCGAACCCGTCGCGGAATGCACAGCCGAGATCCATGCCGAACAACACTCGACACGAGACCCGTATCGTCTGCATCCGCCACGGGCAGTCGACCTTCAACGCCGCCCACAAGCACGGGGGCGGCGATCCCGGCCTCTTGGACGCCCGGCTGACCGAGATGGGTCAGGCCCAGGCCCGGGCCGCCCGGGACCGGCTGCGGGCGATTCCGTTCGAGCTCGTGGTGGTCTCGCCGCTCACCCGGGCGATCGAGACCGCCGCGATCCTGTTCGGCGACCATCCGGGCCGGCCGCGCGTGCTGGTCGAGGTTCTGCACCGGGAATGCCAGGAGAGCAGCTGCGATGTCGGCCGGGCGGCCTCGGAGATCGCGGCCGAGTTCCCGCATCTCGATGTCGGGCATCTCCCCGAGGTGTGGTGGCACGCCGAGCCGGGCTGCGAGGTCGGCGGCTATCCGGTCGAGCCGCGCCCTCTGTTCGACGCCCGGGTCGCGGCGTTCCGGGAGTGGCTGCGGGCGCGACCCGAGCGCACCATCGCGGTCGTCGGGCACGGCACGTTCTTCTATCACCTCACCGGCACGTTCCTGGAGAACTGCGCCTCGATCGAGCTGGACCTGGACGCCGCGCCGGCCGCGGCCTGATCAAGCCGGGGCGCGCGCGCGCCGCATCCAGCCGCTCCCGGGCGCCCGCGAGGGCGATTTCGGGCGCCTGCCGGCCGATCGCCAGGGCCCTATCGAGGATCGCGCAGGCCTCGGTCCAAGTGCCGATGACGAAGGGCGCCGCGCCTTCGGCGACCTCGGCGGCGCAGCGCGCATCCTCCCCGGCCCGTTGCGCGGCCGTGGCCGTGCGGGAGACGGCCGCGGTCAGGGCGCCCTCGCGCCAGCGCCGCGCCCGGGACGCCGCCTGCGCGCGTGCGCCGCCCCGCCACGCGGCCGAGCGCGCCGCCGCGAACGCCGTCGGCCAGTCCGGCGCCCCGGCGCAGGCCTCGGCGTCCTCCGCCATCCCGGCGAGGCTGCAGAGCGGCGCCAGGATGCGCCGGACGCTTTCGAGCGCCACCCGCCGGGTCCGCGCGGCCTCGATCTCCGGTGCGTCGGCGCTGCCGGACAGGCGCAGTACGAAGGCCAGCAGCTGCGTCCGCACGCCGTCCGGCATGGCGTCGTTCAGCCCGAGGGCGTAGGCGGCGATCGGCCGCGAGAAGCAGGGCGGGCAATTCGTGCTGGAGCGGATCGCCCGGTAGGGCAGACCCGCGGCCACCATCGCCGCCTCGTTGATGCAGGTTCCGCCGTCAGGGCCGGGGAAGGGGTGCGATCCGGCAAGCAGGCGCCAGTTCAGGATCGTCTCGAAGTCGGGATGCATCGGCGCGCTCTCCGTCTCGGGCACGCAGCGTGGCACGCAAAGGGATGGTTGGCGAGGCCCCTCAGCCGCCCAAGGCCGGCGCGAGGCCCGAGAGCATCGCCGTGCCGAGCACCAGCACGAAGGCGGCGGCCACCAGTTCGAGGCCGCCGAGCGCCAGAAGGCCGACCCGCCCTCGCCCGCCCGCAAGGCGCAGGGCCGCCCGCTTGGCGAAGACCGCGAAGCCGGCCAGCGCTGTGGTGGTCAACGCCGTCCCCAGCGCCATGGCGAGCACGGCCAGCACGCCCGCCCCGGGGACGCCCTGCGACACCGCGAAGACCAGAACCAGCACCGCCCCCGCGCAAGGGCGCGAGCCAGCAGCCAGGACGACACCGGCCCGCTCGCGCCACGTATCCATCGTCTCAAGGGCTTCCGGTCCGGGCAGGTGGCTGCAGCCGGGCCCGCATCGGGCGTCGAGATGGACCAGGCGCCCGGCCTTGCGCCATGTCAGCACCAGCCCGATCAGGGCGACGAGGGCGAAGCTCGCGGTCTCGATCACGGCGCCGGCCTGGGTGATGCCGGCCGCCGTGGCGTTCAGGATCAGGCTGCCGATCCCCACGATCGCCCCGGCCACGAGTGCCTGAAGCAAAGCCGCGCAGAGGCTCAGCGCGCAGCCGCGCCGGAACGCCCGCTCGCCCGCCAGGATGTACCCGGCGATCACCGCCTTGCCGTGCCCCGGGCCGGCGGCGTGGAACACGCCGTACGCGAAGGCGAGGCCGACCAGCGGGCTCCAGCTGCCGCCGCCCCGCAGCGCCATGACCGCCGCGTTGAGGCTGCGCGAAAAGCTGGCCTGCAGCGCCAGGATTATCCCCCCGAGACCGGTCGCCGCTGGGGCCGCTTCGCGAAAGCCGATGCTGAAGGGCGAGCGCGGCGGCGCGCCGGTGAGGCCGGGCGCCACGAGCCATGCGGTCCCAGCCGCCAGGAGCGCGGCGAGCCCGATGGCCAGCGCCATGAGGCCGAGCCTTACGCCCAGCCGTCCAGCCCCGGCGGGGGCGGCGATCCCGATGCTTAGGGACACGCGACGAGCACCCGGCTTGAGTACTGCACGCCGTAGGTCGAGGCGGCGGTCAACGCCTCGAAGAAGGCCTCGGTCATGCCCGGGGATCCGGCCTCGGCGGTCTTCGGCTGCTCGGTCTTTGGGCGGGTGACGGTGGCGGCGCAGCCCTGCGGCGCGCCGGCCAGCGTCGCGGCTTCGGACCCTTCGGCGAACGAGAAGGCGACGAAGTAGGTCGGGTCGTAGACCTCCAGGGCGGCAACCCCCCGCCCCTGCTGGACCGGGGTCTTGAGCGGCAGCAGGAAGGTCATGACCAGCGCCTTGTCCTCCATGCGGGCCGCCGGCTCCTTCGGATCGGCGAAGGCCTGCTCCTTGCCGCCGACCTTCAGCTTCGTGAAGTAGCCGAACTCGGCAAGGTTGGCGGTGTTCTCGGCCGCGAGCCCGGCGAGTTCGTCGGGGCTGAGCTTGCCGTCCTTGTTGGTGTCGAGGCCCTGCGTGACAAAGGCGGTGTATTCGGGGTCGAAGCTCCACGTGTCGCGCACGCCGACGAGCTTGCCGTTCTCGTAGACGAGCTGCGCCTTGGCGGTCACCCAGACGTGCGGGTGCGCGGACGCTTCGGTGGCCGCGCAGGCGAGGATGGCGGCGAGGATGGCGGCCAGGGCGGCGGCGCGAAGGCTTTGGCAGTGCGCGGCGATCGGCATGGACGGGAGGCGCTCGCGACAGGAGGAACCGGTGCTCCTTCCTGTCGCCCCGGTTGGGCGAAAGCGAGGCGCAGCGCCTACTCGCCCGCGTCCAGGCCCATGAGCTGGAAGCTCACCCGCAGGTCGTTCGACATCGGGATGTCGAGGCGCTCGCCGTTGGGCAGGCGCTTGAGGAACCAGCGCTCGTAGGTCCAGCGCAGGGCCCGGGACTCGGCGAGCCGCGTGAAGGTCTGCTGCACGATCCCGGCGAGTTCCGGATCGTCCTTGCGGAACATGATTCCGTAGGGCTCGTAGGAGAGCTTGTCGGGCAGGACCGTGTAGTTCGCCCCGTCCTGGGCGTCGGTGGCGATCAGCCCGTAGAGCAGCACATCGTCGGTCGCGAAGGCGTCGGCCTTGCCGGCCTTCACCATCGCGTAGGAGGCGGCGTGATCGGGAGCCGTCACCACCTGCGCGGCGATCTTCAGCCGGGCGAGCTGGTCGCGCAGGGCCTTCTCATTGGTGGTGCCCGCGGTGACCACCACGGTCTTGCCGGCGAGGTCGCGATAGGAGGCGATGCCGGAACCCCGCTTCACGAGGAGCTGCGTGGCGCTGATGTAGTCCACCGGCGAGAAGGCGACCTGCTTGCGCCGCTCGGCATTGGCGGTGGTCGAGCCGCATTCGAGGTCGATCTTGCCGGAGGTCACCGCCTCGATGCGGGTCTCGGCGCTGACCGGGGCATAGCGGATCTTCACGGGCCGGCCGATCGCCGTCTGGACGTCGTCCGCGATCTCGCCGCAGAGATCGAGGGCGTAGCCGATCGCCCTCGGGCTGCCGTCCGGATTCCTGCCGGCCACGAAGGAGAACGGCACCGAGCTTTCCCGATAGCCAAGCACGATCTCGCCGCGTTCGGCGACGCTCTTGAGCGTGCCGGTGAGCACCTCCACGGCGGAAGCCGGGGAT
The DNA here is from genome assembly GCF_026540795.1 of Methylobacterium sp. GC_Met_2. Classification (NCBI taxonomy): domain Bacteria; kingdom Pseudomonadati; phylum Pseudomonadota; class Alphaproteobacteria; order Hyphomicrobiales; family Methylobacteriaceae; genus Methylobacterium; species Methylobacterium sp. GC_Met_2. The sequence continues at coordinate 52,272 of NZ_JALNUM010000013.1, read as the reverse complement.
GCACCCACCAGCGCCAGGATAATCGCTGCCGCGAGACGCATCGTCATCATCCGCTCGTTCGAGGCGCACCTGGGGGTGCCAGCAAGCTCACACATCGTCGACGAAGAGGGCTGGGGGCAACCTCACGCTCCGTCCCCTCTGCGAAATCTGACCCGTCTCAGTATGAAGGACTTCTCCCTCCCCCTTGTGGGGAGGAGAGCGTGCCGCGTCCGACGATCAGGGACCATCGTAGCCTATGGATCAGGCTCCACGACGAGACCTGTCCCGTTACTCCGCCGGCGACGGCACGGTCCCCATATGGTCGAGCCGCTGATCCGTGGCGGTGAGCTGCCCCTCCCATTTGGCCACCGCCACCGTGGCGACGCTGTTGCCGAGCACGTTGGTGGCCGAGCGTCCCATGTCGAGGAACTGGTCGATGCCGATGATCAGCAGCAGTCCCGCCTCCGGGATGTTGAAGTGCGACAGCGTCGCCGAGATCACCACCAGCGAGGCGCGCGGCACGCCGGCCATGCCCTTGGAGGTCACCATCAACAGCAGCAGCATCGTCAGCTGCTGACCCCAGGTCAGCGGGATGTTGTAGGCCTGCGCGATGAACATCACCGCGAAGGTGCAGTACATCATCGAGCCGTCGAGGTTGAACGAGTAGCCCATCGGCAGCACGAACGAGGTGATGCGGTTCGGGACGCCGAAGGTCTCGAGGTTCGTCAGCATCTTTGGGTAAGCCGCCTCGCTCGACGCGGTCGAGAAGGCGAGCACGAAGGGCTCCTTGATCAGGTTGAAGAGGCGCACGATGCCGCCGCCGCCGAGCAGCAGGAAGCCGACGCCCATCAGCAGGGCCCAGAGTACGCCGAGGCCGATGTAGAACTCGACCAGGAACTTACCGTAGGTCACCAGCACGCCGATACCCTGCGTGGTGATCGTCGCCGCGATGGCGGCGAATACCGCCACGGGGGCGAACATCATCACGTAGCCCGTCACCTTCAGCATGACGTCGGCTACGCCCTCGATGCCCTTCGCAAGGAGTTGCCCCTTCTCGCCGAGCGCCGCGAGGCCCACGCCGAAGAAGATCGAGAAGACGACGATCTGCAGGATCTCGTTGTTGGCCATCGCCTCGACGGCGCTCTTCGGCACGAGGTGCGTGACGAATTCCTTGAGCGAGAGCGAGGCTGCTTTGAGGCCCGTGCCGGCGCCGGCATCGGGCAGCGGCAGGTTCAGGTTCACGCCCGGCTGCATGAGGTTGACCAGGACCAGGCCCAGCATCAGCGAGCAGAACGAGGCGCCGACGAACCAGAGCAGCGCCTTGCCGCCGACCCGGCCCACGGAGGCGGTGTCCCCGAGATGCGCGATCCCCACCACGAGCGTCGAGAACACCAGCGGCGCGATGATCATCTTGATCAGCCGCAGGAACACGTCGGAAATCAGCGCGATGTAGCCGGCGATCTCCTTCGCCGTCTGCGGATCTGGCCAGGTGATGCTGCAGGCATAGCCCACCGCGATCCCGAGGAGCATCCCGATGAAGATCATCGTCGTGAGTCGTGAACCCTTCATCGGACGGCTCCTCGCCTTGGCGCGGGATGAACGCATCTTAAAGTTCGTTAACGTGACGCAGGAATTGCGCCATGCGCAAGCCCATTCGGGGGGCGTGACTCGAGTCTTCGACTGTTTTCACGCGACGCTTCCACGGGGATGAAACCAGTGGCCCGCGTGCTACGGCTGCGGTACGGGACTTGCCCTGCCAAGCTGCCTGCTGTTTCAACAGGCGGTTCGGAACCTGCGCGCGAGAGTACATGGACGTCTTCGTACAGCAGCTCATCAATGGGCTGACGCTCGGCTCGATCTATGGCCTGATCGCCATCGGCTACACGATGGTGTTCGGCATCATCGGCATGGTGAACTTCGCCCATGGCGACGTCTTCATGGTCTCGTGCTTCATCGCGCTGATCACCTTCCTGCTGCTGACCACTTGGCTCGGAATCAGCTCGATCGCGCTGGCCTTCCTGGTAGTGCTGGTGGTCGCCATGGTACTGACCGCGCTCTGGGGCTGGGCGATCGAGCGCATCGCCTACCGACCCTTGCGCGGCTCGTTCCGGCTGGCGCCGCTGATCTCGGCGATCGGCGTGTCGATCTTCCTGTCGAACTTCGTGCAGGTGGTGCAGGGCGCACGCAACAAGCCAACCCCGCCGATGTTCTCGGGCGGCATCACCCTGTTCGAGCGCGACGGCTACGCGGTGTTCCTGGCCTGGAAGCAGGTGCTGATCATGGCGGTGACCGCCGTGCTGCTCACCGGCTTCTGGTATCTCGTGCAGCGCACGCCGTTCGGCCGGGCGCAGCGCGCCTGCGAGCAGGACCGCAAGATGGCGGCGCTCCTGGGCATCGACGTCGACCGCACGATCTCGCTGACCTTCGTGCTCGGCGCCGCCCTGGCGGCGGTCGCGGGCGTCCTCTACCTGATGTACTACGGCGTCGTGTCCTTCTCCGACGGGTTCGTGCCCGGCGTGAAGGCGTTCACGGCGGCGGTGCTGGGCGGGATCGGCTCGCTCCCCGGGGCCGTGCTCGGCGGCCTGATCATCGGATTGATCGAGACCTTCTGGTCGGCCTACTTCTCCATCGAGTACAAGGACGTGGCCGCCTTCTCGATCCTCGCGATCGTGCTGATCTTCATGCCCTCGGGCATCCTGGGCCGGCCCGAGGTCGAGAAGGTCTGATGGCTGCCTCGCAGACTGCCCTTCCCGGCTCCGTCATGGCCGGCATCCTGCGCGACTGCGCCCTCTACGCCCTCGTCGCCTTCGGCCTGTGCGTGCCGATCATCGCCTACCGCACCGATCCCGGGCCGGGGACAGATCTGGTACTCGTGCCGCGCTGGGGTCTGGTGGCGGCGCTCTGCGCGGCGGTCTTCGTGCTTCGCCTCGTCCAGCGGCTCGTGCTGCTGCGCCGGGATGCCCGGCGGGCTCTGACCCCCGCCCCGACCCAGGCGACCGAGGCGGTCCACGGCGAGCCCGACGCCGGCCAGAAGAACTCGAAGCTCGGCCTCTGGCTGTTCGTCGCCGTCGCGCTGACCCTCCCGATCCTCTCCACCCTGGCGACCGGCGGCCTGTCCTCGGCGCGCTACTGGATCGATCTCGGCATCCTGATCTTGACCTACGTCATGCTCGGCTGGGGCCTGAACATCGTGGTCGGCCTCGCGGGGCTGCTCGACCTCGGCTACGTCGCCTTCTACGCAGTCGGCGCCTATTCCTACGCGCTTCTGTCGACAACCTTCGGCCTGTCGTTCTGGATCTGCCTGCCGCTGGCCGGCCTGTTCGCCGGCCTGTGGGGGATGATCCTCGGCTTCCCCGTCCTGCGTCTGCGCGGCGATTACCTTGCCATCGTGACCCTGGCGTTCGGCGAGATCATCCGTCTCGTGCTGATCAACTGGACCGACGTAACTGGCGGCGGCGCCGGCATCTCGTCGATCCCCCGGGCGACCTTCTTCGGGATCCCGTTCACGGCCGGCGATGACGGATTCGCGGCGACCTTTGGAATCCCGTTTGATTCGATGCACCGGCTCGTGTTCCTGTACTACCTGATCCTGGGGCTCGCCCTGATCACCAACTTCGTCACCCTGCGCCTGCGCCGGCTGCCGATCGGGCGGGCCTGGGAGGCCCTGCGCGAGGACGAGATCGCCTGCCGGTCGCTCGGGATCGACACGACGGCGACCAAGCTCACGGCCTTCGCGCTGGGCGCGGCCTTCGGGGGTATCGCCGGATCGTTCTTCGCCGTGCGCCAGGGCTTCATCAGCCCTGAGAGCTTCAACTTTCTGGAGAGCGCCATCATCCTGGCGATCGTCGTGCTCGGCGGCATGGGCAGCCAGGTCGGCGTCGCCATCGCGGCCGTGGCGATGGTCGGCGGGCCCGAGATGCTGCGCAACCTCGGCTTCCTGAAGGCCGTGTTCGGCGAGGGCTTCGATCCGAACGAGTACCGCCTGTTGCTGTTCGGGCTCGCCATGGTGGCCATGATGGTCTGGCGACCGCGCGGGCTGATCTCGGAGCGCCTGCCCTCGGTGTCGCTGGGCAAGCGCCGCGCCGTCTCGGGCGCGCATGTGAGCGAGGGGCACGGCTGATGGCGACGCCTCCAGATAGCCGGGCGTCCTCCGCCCCGCCGGTGCTCGCGGTCGAGCACCTGACCATGCGGTTCGGCGGACTGGTCGCAGTCTCCGATCTGTCCTTCGAGGCTCGGCGCGGCGACATCACCGCGCTGATCGGCCCGAACGGCGCCGGCAAGACCACCGTGTTCAACTGCATTACCGGTTTCTACAAACCGACCGAGGGCATGCTGACCCTGGCGCACGCGGACGGCACCACGCATCTGCTGGAGCGGCTGCCGAACCATCAGGTCAACCGCACCGCCCGGGTGGCGCGTACCTTCCAGAACATCCGCCTGTTTCAGGGCATGACGGTTCTGGAGAACCTGCTGGTCGCCCAGCACGCGCCGCTGATGCGCGCCTCGGGCTACACAATTTTGGGCCTGCTCGGCCTCAAGACCTACCGGGACGCGCAAGCCGCCGCGATCGAGCGCGCCAAGGCGTGGCTCACCCGCATCGACCTGATGGACCGGGCCGACGACCCGGCCGGCGCCCTGCCGTACGGCGCGCAGCGTCGGCTGGAGATCGCCCGGGCGATGTGCACCGATCCGGTGCTGCTCTGCCTGGACGAGCCGGCGGCGGGCCTCAACCCGCGCGAATCGGCCGAGCTGAACACGCTGCTGCGCCACATCCGGGACGCGCACGACACCTCGGTGCTGCTGATCGAGCACGACATGTCGGTCGTGATGGAGATCTCCGACCACGTGGTCGTGCTCGATTACGGCCAGAAGATCGCCGACGGCACCCCCGCCGAGGTGCGCTCCGACCCGAAGGTGATCGCCGCCTATCTCGGCGTCGAGGACGAAGAGGTGGAGTCCGTGGAGGCCGAGGTCGGGATCAGCGTGCCGCACGGGCACGACGTTCAGACGGGGCAATCGGCATGAGCGTCGCCGGCATCAACGTCTTGGTCGAGGAGACCCGGGCGATCCAGGCAGGACAGAAGCCGCCGCTCCTCGCGGTCCGGGATGTCTCGACCTATTACGGCAGCGTCGCCGCCCTGCGGGGCGTCGATCTCGATGTCGCCGAGGGTGAGATCGTGACGTTGATCGGGGCCAACGGCGCCGGCAAGTCGACCCTCATGATGACGATCTTCGGCAGCCCCCAGGCGCGCTCGGGCACGATCACGTATGACGGGCGCGACATCACCCGGATGCCGACCCACGCCATCGCCCGGCTTGGCATCGCCCAGTCGCCGGAGGGCCGGCGGGTCTTCCCGCGCATGAGCGTCTACGAGAACCTCCAGATGGGCGCGGCGCTCCATGACGGGCGCTTCTTCGCCGAGGATCTGGAGAAGGTCTGCACCCTGTTCCCGCGGGTGAAGGAGCGCCTGACCCAGCGCGCCGGCACCATGTCGGGCGGCGAGCAGCAGATGCTGGCCATCGCCCGCGCCCTGATGAGCCGCCCGCGCCTGCTGCTGCTCGACGAGCCGTCGCTCGGCCTGGCGCCGCTCGTCGTGAAGGGCATCTTCGACGCGATCCGGGAGCTGAACCGGACGGAGGGCATGACGATCTTCCTCGTGGAGCAGAACGCCTATCACGCGCTCAAGCTCGCCCATCGCGGCTATGTGCTGGTCAACGGCCGGGTCACGATGAGCGGCACGGGCCGCGCGCTGCTCGACGATCCGAACGTGCAGGCCGCCTATCTGGAGGGGGGCCATGCCGGCCCGGTCGGGGCATGACCATGCTGCAGGGGATCCTGTTCGAGGAAGAATCGGCCTGGCTGTTCCTGCTCGTCACCGTGGTGATGGGCGGCTGGGCCGGCTGGATGGCCGCGCGCGGCATCGCCCGGGGCTGGCGGCCGTTCTGGCAATGCGCCCTGGCGCTGCTCCTCGTGGCGGCCGCCGTGCGCTTCATCCACTATGCCCTGTTTTCGGGCACGCTGCTGTCGCCGCACTACTATGCGATCGACGCCGTGGTGGTCATGATCATCGGCGCGGCGGGCTTCCGCTACACGCGGACGCGCCAGATGACGAGCCAGTACCGCTGGCTCTACGAGAAGACCTCACCGCTGACATGGCGCGAACGGGCGCCGGAGGCGGGCGGGGTCCGATGAGTGCGGCCGGATCCGCACGTGCGGTCCTGACGATCAAGGGGAAGTACGCGATGAGATCGATTCTGCTGGCCGGGCTCGCCCTCGGCGCCATGATGGCCGGAGCGCAGGCCGCCGAGGTCAAGCTCGGCATCGCCGCGCCGATCACCGGCAACAGTGCCGCCATCGGCGCGCAGCTCAAGAACGGCGCGAGCCAAGCGGTGGAGGACCTGAACAAGGCCGGCACCCTGAAGGGCACGACGCTGACCGTGACGGTCGGCGACGACGCCTCCGACCCGAAGCAGGGCGTCTCGGTGGCCAACAAGTTCGCCAGCGACGGCGTGAAGGTGGTGGTCGGCGACTACAACTCGGGCGTGTCGATCCCGGCCTCCGACGTCTATCTCGACGCCGGCATCATCCAGGTCACCCCCGCCTCCACGAACGTGAAGTTCACCGAGCGCGGGATGTGGAACACGTTCCGCACCTGCGGCCGCGACGACCAGCAGGGCGCGGTGGCCGGCACCTATCTGGCCGACCACTTCAAGGGCAAGAAGATCGCCTTCGTCCACGACAAGACCCCCTACGGCAAGGGTCTGGCCGACGAGACCCTGAAGGCGCTCAAGGCCAAGGGCGGCAAGGACGTGATGTACGAGGGCATCAACCCGGGCGAGAAAGATTATTCGGCGCTCGTGTCCAAGCTGAAGTCGGCCAATGTCGATGTCGTCTATTACGGCGGCTATTACACCGAGGCCGGCCTGATCCTGCGCCAGATGCGCGACCAGGGCCTGAAGGCGCCGATGATGGGCGGCGACGGCATGGTCGACCGCGAGCTGGTGTCGATCGCCGGCCCGGCCGCCGAGGGCACGCTGACCACGTTCCCGCCGGATGCCCGCAAGAACCCGAACGCCAAGGCGGCGCTCGCCGCCTTCAAGGCCAAGAACATCGATCCCGAAGGCTACACCCTCTACTCGTATGCAGCCGTTCAGGTGCTAGCCAAGGCCATGGCCGAGACCGGCTCCAGCGACGGCAAGAAGCTCGCCGATTGGCTGCACCAGGGCAAGGCGGTGGAGACCGTCGTCGGCCCGATCGCTTACGACAAGAAAGGCGACATCACGCGGCCCGACTACGTCATGTACGAGTGGAAGAAGGGCGCTGACGGCAAGATCGACTACACGGGCAATGAGCTGACCAAGTAAGACCGGTCGGTTCTCCGATCCCGTGAGTCAGTCCGACGCCGTTCCGCACCCTGTCCGCGGGGCGGCGTCGTCGTTTGAGATGCGGTGCATTCGTCAGTCTTGTTGGCGGATACGCCGTCGAGCCCCCGTGCGTACGCCTAAGAAGTGTGCATGATGCCGCCGGCACGAGCGGCAGGCCGGCTCGGCGCTTCGGAGGAGTTCATGAGGGGGGCTGGTATCGCGTCTGCGCGTATGCATACGAGCTTGGCCGCGCCCTATCCGCATTCAGCCGCGTTCGCGCGCGGCGCCTCGATCCTCCTCCCGGCACCATCATTGCAAAGGCGTCGCCCGAGCGGGCGAGCCTGTAGGCTCAGCCGCCTGCCGACACCGTTCGGCCCGATCCAGGAGTTCCGTACCGATGCAGTCTGATATCGCTCGCCGCGGCGTTGCCGCGGCGCTGGGTCTGACCCTCGCCCTCGCCCCCGTGAGTCTCCGGGCCGAGGAGCTGACCGGCACCCTCAAGAAGGTCAAGGATTCCAACGCCATCGTCATCGGCTACCGCGACGCGTCCGTGCCGTTCTCGTATCTCGGCGGCGACCAGAAGCCGGTCGGCTACGCGCTCGAGATCTGCAACAAGATCGCCGACGCCGTGAAGACCAAGCTCAACCTCCCGAACCTCGAGGTGAAGCTCAACCCGGTCACCTCCGCCACCCGCATCCCGCTGATGGCGAACGGCACGATCGACCTGGAGTGCGGCTCGACCACCAACAATGCCGAGCGCGAGAAGCAGGTGTGGTTCACCAATTCGCACTTCCTGACCGCCACCCGCTACGTCTCGAAGAAGTCGGCCAACCTGCACACGATCGAGGACCTGAAGGGCAAGACCGTCGTGTCGACCTCGGGCACCACGAACATCAAGCAGATCAACGAGGCCAACACCGAGCGGAAGCTCGGCCTGACGATCCTGCCGGCCAAGGACCACGCCGAGGCGTTCCTGATGGTCGAGACCGGCCGCGCCGCCGCCTTCGTGATGGACGACGTGCTGCTCGCCTCGCTCGCCGCTTCCTCCAAGGACCCGTCGGCCTACGAGATCTCCACCGAGGCCCTGTCGAAGCCTGAGCCCTACGGCATCATGCTCCGCAAGGACGACACGGAGTTCAAGAAGGTCGCGGACGAGGCCACCGCCAAGCTCTACACGAGCCCCGAGGGCAAGGCGCTCTACGACACGTGGTTCACGAAGCCGATCCCGCCGCGCAACATCAACCTCAACCTGCCGATGAGCGCGGAGATGAAGAAGCAGTTCACGACCCCGATCTCCAGCCCTGATCCGGCAGCCTACTGAGACCCGGTCGGCACGACGATGCGCACCGCGGGCGAGGGCCTGCGGCGCGCCTCTGGAAGTTCACAGTAGAAGCGGCGCGATGAACTACAACTGGAACTGGCGAATCTTCTTCGATGCCTCGCCGGAGGGCAATGGCACCTACCTCGACATGCTCTTGTCGGGGCTTCTGTGGACGATCGCGACCGCGCTCTGCTCGTGGATCATCGCGTTCTTCCTAGGCTCCCTGATCGGCGTGCTGCGCACCCTGCCATCGAAGCCCGCCAACGCGATCGGCACGGCCTATGTCGAGTTGTTCCGCAACATCCCGCTGCTGGTGCAGATGTTCCTCTGGTACTTCGTGATGCCGGAGGTCGTGCCGACCCGGATCGGCGACGCGATCAAGCAATTGCCCGACGCGCCGTTCTACACCGCGGTGGTGTGCCTCGGCTTCTTCACCGCCTCGCGGGTGGCCGAGCAGGTCCGGGCCGGCATCCAGGCGCTGCCGCGGGGCCAGCGCATGGCCGGCACCGCCATGGGCTTCACCACCTATCAGACCTACCGCTACGTGCTGCTGCCCAACGCCTACCGGATCATCCTGCCGCCGATGACCTCGGAATTCCTCAACAATCTGAAGAACACGTCGGTGGCGCTGACCATCGGTCTCTTGGAGCTCACCGCCCGGGCCCGCTCGATGCAGGAATTCTCCTTCCAGGTGTTCGAAGCATTCACGGCGGCCACGATCCTCTACGTGATCATCAACCTCGTGGTCGTCACGGCGGCGACCTTCCTGGAAAAGGCGCTCGCCATCCCCGGTCAGCGCTGAGGATAGCCCGCCCCCGACCACCCGCCCGACGGCCACCGCGAACAGGCGCCGATGCTCTCGAATTTCGACTTCTCCGTCATCGTCTCCTCCCTGCCCTACCTGTTCGGGCAGGGCATGGTCTTCACCGTGACGCTCACCGCCATGGCGGCCGTCGGTGGCGTGATCATCGGCACCTTGCTGGCCATGGCCCGGCTGTCGGGCGTGCCGGGGCTCACCCAAGTGGCCAAGGGCTATGTCGAGCTGTGCCGCTCGCTGCCGCTGGTGCTGGTGATCTTCTGGTTTTACTTCCTGGTGCCGTATATCGGCGCCTACCTGACCGGGGGCTCGACCCCGATCCAGGTCGGCGCTTTCCCGTCGGCGCTGATCACCTTCATGGCCTTCGAGGCGGCCTATTTCTCGGAGATCATGCGGGCGGGCATCCAGTCGATCCCCAAGGGCCAGACCGCTGCCGCGCAGGCTTTGGGAATGAATTACTGGCAGACCATGGGCAACGTCATCCTGCCCCAGGCCTTCCGCAACATGCTGCCGCTGCTGCTGACCCAGACCATCGTGCTGTTCCAGGACACGTCGCTGGTCTACGTTCTGTCGCTCACGGATTTCATGGGCGCCGCCTCGAAGGTGGCCCAGCGCGACGGCCGCCTCGTCGAGATGTATATCTTCGCGGCGGTCGTCTACTTTGCGATCTGCTTCTCGGCCTCGTTCCTGGTGCGCCGCCTGCAGCGCCGCGTGGCCATCATCCGCTGACCGACACTGGAGACCGCCGATGACCTCGTCCCCGATGCCGGCCCCGCACGCCACCGAACCCGCCGCCGAGGCGGCCTACGCGCCGACGGATGCGGGCCTGCAGCCCGGCCACCTGATCTCCGGTGCCCCCGTGGCGGCGCCCGGCGAGACGATGATCGCCATCGACAACATTAGCAAATGGTACGGCGACTTCCAAGTGCTGACCAATTGCACGACCAAGGTCGCCAAGGGCGAGGTCGTGGTGGTCTGCGGCCCCTCGGGTTCGGGCAAGTCGACCCTGATCAAGTGCGTCAACGCCCTGGAGCCCTTCCAGAAGGGCCAGGTCACGGTGGCGGGCACCAAGGTCGTCGACAAGGCGACCAACCTGCCCAAGCTCCGCTCGCGGGTCGGCATGGTGTTCCAGCATTTCGAGCTGTTCCCGCACCTGTCGATCACCGACAACCTGACCATCGCCCAGCGCAAGGTGCTCGGCCGCAGCGCCGAGGACGCCAAGAAGCGCGGGCTCGACCTGCTCGCCCGGGTCGGGCTGGGTGCCCAAGCCACCAAGTTCCCGGGCCAGCTCTCGGGCGGCCAGCAGCAGCGCGTGGCCATCGCTCGGGCCCTCGCAATGAACCCGGTCGTCATGCTGTTCGACGAGCCGACCTCGGCGCTCGACCCCGAGATGGTCGGCGAGGTGCTCGACGTGATGGTGGAACTCGCGCGTGAGGGCATGACCATGATGGTCGTGACCCACGAGATGGGCTTCGCCCGCAAGGTCGCCGACCGGGTGATCTTCATGGATCGCGGCGAGATCGTCGAGGACGCCAAGAAGGAGGACTTCTTCGGCAGCCCCCGTTCGGAGCGGGCGCAGACCTTCCTGTCGAAGATCCTGCAGCACTGATCGAGACACGTGACGCGAAGGATCCCGAACGCTCCACCATCCTGATCCACTGGATCGAAGCGTAGGTCTCTTCCAGGGACGCTGCTCTTGCATCTCAGGATGCGGTTGTGGGTGGCTCAGGAAGCACGGTTGCTAACCCAGCGCTTCCTGCGCCACGCGGTACTCCCGCCCGTGCCGGCAATAGCCCTCGACGATGCGGATCATCGTGGCGCGCTTCTCGGCGTCCAGCGGTGCGAGAATCCGCGCCGGGCGGCCGCCCCAGAGATAGCCGGCCTCCAGGATCTGGCCGGGATCCGTGGTGGCGCCGGCCGCCAGCATCACGTCATCGGCGATCAGGGTGCCGGGCGCGATCGCCGCGCCGATCCCGATAAGCGCCCGGGCGCCGATCCGGCTATCGGCGATCCGTACGTTGTGGGCGATCGTTGTGTCGCGCCCGATCACCACGCCTTCGCCGCGGGTCCGGATGAGGGTGTTGTCCTGAATGTTGGTGTCGGCGCCGATCACGATCGGCCCGGCTTCTGCGTTGAGGTCGCAGCAGAACAGCACGCTCGATCCCGCGCCCAAGCTCACCCGCCCGCGCACGGTCGCGGTGCGGGCCACGAACACGCTGGCCTCGACCTCGGGGGGATCCCCGGCGGGCGGCGTGGGCCCCTCGCCCATCCGCTCGCGCAGACGTTCGGCGCGCTCGGCGACGTCTTCGGCATTCACCGGCTGCTTCGGCCGTGCCGGGCTGCCCGCATAGGCGAAGCCGCCGGGCAGCTGCGCCCGCGGGAAGACGGTCGAGCCCGCCTCGATCACGGCGCCGTCGCCGATCTCCGCCCCGTCGAGGATCACCACGTCGTCCTCGATCACCACATCCGAGCCGACCGTACAGGCATGCACGACGCTGTTGCGCCCGACGGTCACGCGGTCGCCGACCTGCGTGCCCCGCGCCTGGGTGGCGATGTGGACGGTGGAGCGCGGTCCGAGCCAGAATCGCTCACCTAGAATGACGCTCTGCCCGTCCGCGCGGATGACGGCGTCGTCGCCGATCCAGGACTGGGCGCCGATGCGGGCCGCGCCGATCACCGTGCTGCCGCGGCCGCACCAGACGGGCCGGCTCGCGAAGTCCGGCACGACGCCGTCGTAGGGCAGGATGAGCTCGGGGGTCACGTGGATATCCTTCTCCACCGCCGGCCCGGGGCAAAGCTCCCCGGGGCCGGCAGGGTGCGGCAGACCGTGTCATATAGAGGCATCGACCGGTGTGACAGGCAGGGGGCTGGCAGGAGCCGTCGCCGACGCCTATGGACCGGAGCATGAGCGCGCCCGTCCCGAGCATCGCCATCCAGGCCGAGCCCTTCGACACCGCGGCCGAGATCGCCCGCATCACCGCCGATCTCGGGGGTCGAGCCGGCGCCGTCGTCACCTTCTCGGGCTTGTGCCGGGACGAGGACGGCCGCTTGGCGGCGCTGGAACTCGAACATTACCCCGGCATGGCCGAGGCGGAGTTGTCGCGCGTCGCCACCGAGGCGTCGTCGCGCTGGCCGCTCCAGGCCGTGCGGATGATCCACCGCTACGGACGTGTGAGCCCGGGCGATGGAATCGTTCTGGTGATCGCGGTTTCGAGCCACCGGGTCGCCGCCTTCGAAGCGGCGAGCTTTTTGATGGATTATCTCAAGACCCGGGCGCCGTTCTGGAAGCGCGAGCACCTTGCAGACGGCACGACCGGCGCCTGGGTCGAGGCGACCGCGCAGGACGACGCCGCGGCCGGGCGCTGGGGCTGAGCCGGCCTACACGATCAGCGCGTTGAGCAGCACGGCCAGGACGCCCCCAGCGATGGCGATGCCCATCAGGACAACACTGCTGAGCTGATCGGCGGAATCGACCGTGTGGCCAGGGCCGAGGGAACGGATCGGCGTCTCGCCGTAATGGTCGCTCATCGCGTGTCTCCTGCTTGTGCCCCGTCGGGATCGGTCGGGCGGCCGCAACCAACGCGCGAACGACCTTTCGGTCCCCGGTCTGGGGATTACGGGTGTCTGTCATCCGCGCGGAAACGCGCGTCCGTGAATCGCACTTACCGCGCCGCGCGCACTTGACCCCGGGTGGCACCGCGGCGTTCGTGGAGCCGCACTGCGGGAGCGATGATGTTGGACAGGAAGCTTCAGGACGTCGAGGGCCCGGTCAGGCCGTGGCGCGGTGCGGCGCCGCTCGCCGCCTCGGGCATTGCGGTCGTCTGCTTCGCGGCGGCGCTGGCGCTGGCCTGGATGTCGGTGGGTACGCTGCTGCTGATTTTCGCCGGCGTGCTGTTGGGCGTCTTCCTCGACGGTCTGACGCGCGGGCTCGGCCATGTCCTGCCCCTGCCCCGTGGCCTGCGGCTGACCATCGCCAGCCTCGCCGTCGCGATCGCAGTTCTGGCCTTCGGATCCTATGGCGGCGCCACGATCGTGCAGCAGGGGCGCGACCTGGGCACCACGATCAAGGATCAGGCCGGAACGGTGACCGGTTGGCTCTCCGCGCGCGGCATCGATGTGCCGTCCTTCGCGCCGCAGGGCGGCGGCAAGGACGGCTCGACCGAATCCGGCCAGCGGGAGGGCGGACTCGGCGGCCTCGCCAACGGCCTCCTGAAGGGCAGCGGCTCGATCGTCTCGGATGCCGGCAGCGTGCTGGGGCCGGCAGCCGCGGTGATCCTCGGGCTGTTCGACGCGCTGGGCAATCTCCTGGTGATCGCCTTCCTGGGGCTCGCCTTCGCGGCCGATCCGAAGGCCTACCGGGACGGCGTCGTACGCTTCGTCCCGCCGCAGAAGCGCTGGCGGGCGAGCCAAGTTCTCGACGGGGCGGGTGAGACCCTGCGGCACTGGCTGTTCGGCCAGCTCATCATCATGGCGGTGATTTTTCTGTGCACCTGGGCGGGGCTGGCCTTCCTGGGGATCGGCGGTGCGCTGATCCTCGGCCTCCAGGCCGGCCTGCTCGCCTTCGTGCCCACGGTCGGCCCACTGGTGGCTGGCCTCGTGATCGTGCTCGCCGCCCTGGCTTCCGGCACCAAGGCGGTCATCGGCGCGATCGGCGTCTACCTCGCCGTGCAGTGCCTGGAGAGCTATGGCCTGACGCCGTTCATCCAGAAGCGCGCCCTCGACATCCCGCCAGCCACGATCTTCGCCGGGCAGCTGATCCTCGGCGTGATCTTCGGCCTCTGGGGCATCGCCCTGGCACTGCCGCTGATGGCGGTGATCAAGGTCCTGTTGGAGCAGCTCTACGTCGAGGACACCCTCCACGAGCAGCCGAGCACGTGAAGGTCCCGGTTTCGAAAGGTCGAGACCTTTCGTGGGTGCAAGGCAAAGCTCTGCTGGGCTCGGGCAAAGCCCGATCGTCGGGGGCCTGCCCCGACACCCCGCCAAAGGGCTCGCCCTTCGGGAACCCCTGACTGGGCCGCGCTAGCGCAGGGCGTCCTCGAGCATCCGGGCCACGGCCAGGGCGCGCCCGTCGTCGCCGAAGCGGCCAATGACCTGGACGCCGATCGGAAGCCGGTCGCCCGGTACCGGTACGTTCACGCAGGGCACGCCCATCAGCGTCCAGAGCTGGTTGAAGCGCGGATCGCCGGTCGCTGCGAGCGTCGCGGGGGCCGGTCCCGGGGCCGAGAAGGTCAGGATCGCGTCGTAATTCGCGAACAGGTCCTTCAGCACCCTTCGGGCCCGGTGGGCATGGCGGCGGGCATCGTCGTACGCGGCCGGCGCGATCGCGGCGCCGGAATCGAGATGCGCCCGGACGAGCGGCGGTAGGGCTTCGGCCTGCGTGTCGTACTCCCAGGCCAGCGCCAGCCGACCTTCGTAGTTCTGGATGATCCGATGGCGCTCCCAGGCCTCGGCCAGCTCTGGCGGCAGCATGAGGTCGGTCACCTGCGCGCCCGCGCGCTCGGCCGCCAGTCGGGTCCGCGCCAGGGCGGTCTCGGCCTCCGGCTCCGGCGCCTCGGCGAAATCCTGCCGGACGAGGCCGATGCGCGGCGCGGATCCTGTCTCCGCCCCTTCGATCTGCGGCCGGCCGGTCACCAACGCCAGGGCGTGCGCGACATCCGCGACGCCGGCGGCGAACAGGCCGACGGTATCGAGCGCCCAGGAATAGGTCTTCACCCCAACCGTCGGGATCAACCGGAACGAGGGCTTCACCGCCGCGCAGCCGCAATAGCTCGCGGGCCGGATCACCGAACCCGCCGTCTGTGTGCCCAACGCCAGCGGCAGCATCCCGGCGCCGACCGCCGCGGCAGACCCCGCCGAGGATCCCCCGGGCGTGTGGCCGGGATCGTGCGGGTTGACCGTCTCGGTCGGATCGCTGCTGGCGAAGGCCGTGGTGGTGGTCTTGGCCAGCGCCACCGCGCCGAGGCGCTTCAGGCGGGCTACGACGGCAGCGTCCCCCCGCGGGTGCCAGCTTTGGTAGATCGGCGAGCCCATCTGGGTCGGCAGGCCGGCGCTGTCGATGATGTCTTTCACGCCCACCGCGATCCCTGCGAGCGGCCCCGTCTCCGCGATCGTGGGTGCCGCGTCGAGGGTGACGAAGGCGCGCAACGTCGGCTCCCTGGCAGAGATCGCCGCCCGGCAGAGATCGATCGCGCCCGTGGGCGTCAGGGTGCCGGCAGCGATGCGGGCGCGGAGATCGAGGAGCGAGAGCATTTTGTATTCAGTGCTCCGGACGGGGTCTCTGTCAACTCAGCCACAGGTCCGGGCATTCGGGAAACGGCGTTGACGAACGCTTTACGCGACCATGCGCATCGTCCGTGTCATGTGGCGTGGCGTATCCCTGATTTCGGCCCTGGCGCTGTTCGGCGCAGGGCTCACCGCGTGCTCGATCAATCATTTCGAGCGGCGCGAGCCGTGGCGCGACCAGGCGGAGCAGGTCTGCCTGGCCAAGAAGCTGGTTGAGCCCACCGAGTTCATCACGCCGGTGGCGGCGATGGACGGTCCGGGCCCCTGCGGCATGCAGCAGCCGTTCCGGGTGACGCGGCTCGGCGGCGGCTCCGTGCTGATGAAGCAGCGCATGACCCTCGGCTGCCCGGCGCTCGCTGAGGCCGAGGCTTGGCTCGCCGACACGATCCAGCCCGCCGCCAACCTCTATTTCGGCGTGCCGGTGGCCGAGATCAACGCGGGCTCCTATTCCTGCCGGGGCCGCAACAATCAGCCCGGCGCCAAGCTCTCCGAGCACGGGTTCGGCAACGCCATCGACGTCATGTCGGTCAAGCTCGCCGATGGGCACGTGATCACCGTCAAGGGCGGGTGGCGCGGCACGGAGGCCGAGCAGGGCTTCCTGCGCGAGATTTTCCTGGGCGCCTGCCAGCGCTTCTCGACGGTGCTGGCGCCCGGCTCGAACGTGTTCCACTACGACCACATCCATGTGGACCTCGCCCGGCACGACCCGCGGGGCCTGAGGCGGATCTGCCAGCCGCTGATCAAGTTCACGCCGCAGCTCGGCACTGGAGTCGAGCGGCCCCTGTCGCGCCCGGTGCCACCGCCGCACCAGCCCGCCGCCCCGCAGGCCCCGGTGGATGTCGAGGAGGACGATCCCTACAGCG
Organism: Methylobacterium sp. GC_Met_2; assembly: GCF_026540795.1. NCBI lineage: Bacteria > Pseudomonadati > Pseudomonadota > Alphaproteobacteria > Hyphomicrobiales > Methylobacteriaceae > Methylobacterium > Methylobacterium sp. GC_Met_2. The sequence continues at coordinate 35,645 of NZ_JALNUM010000013.1, read as the reverse complement.
TCGCGCCGATGTCGAAGGCGGCGAGCCCGACCCAGGTCGCTCGCGCTCCGGCACGCCTGCCGGCGGCGACGGCCTACACGTCGGCGCCGCCGGTCCGATCCGCCCCGCGTGTCGCAACCGCCTCTCCGGAGGAGCCCGCTGGGGCCTACGACGAGCCGCTCCAGCTCGGCGCGCCGACGGCCGGAACCGGGCCGATCTACTGAGGCGACTTCGCGCTGCGCGTGGAATCGTCGACGTAGCCGGCGATCACTGTAGCGGCGACGCCGCACCCGCCGTCAAAAGGGCTTTTCAGGCGCGGCCAGAGCTTGACTGGCGGGCCTGCCGAGTCATCGTCCTGGGATGCAGGACCGTACATCCGCCGAGGCTCGCGCCATGCGTTCGATCCGTCACGGCCTCGCCCTCGGGCTGGCCCTCGTCGCGCTGGCGCAGCCGGCGCTTGCCCGCTCGGCGCGCGAGGATATCGAGCCCGCCGAGGAGCGGGTCTTCCCGTTCGATGCGCAGATCCCAGCCTGTCAGGATCCTTCGGTGCTGGAGCGGGTCTCGACAAACTTCGCCGAGAAGGAGGCGAAGTTCTGGAACTCGTCGATGACGATCCTGTCGTTCGACACGATCGAGCGCACCGCGTGGCGCCCCTGGGGGCTCGACACCTATCCGCGCCGATTCTGCACCGCCACCGTGACGACATCCGACGGGATGCGCCGCAAGGTCGACTACTCCGTACGCGAGAGCCTCGGGATCATCGGCGCGACCTGGGGCGTCGAGTTCTGCGTCCACGGGCTGGACCGTGAACTCGCCTACGCCTACGCCACCGCCTGCCGGATGGCGCGTCCCTGATCATGCGGGGGCTCGCAGCCTGCCTCGCCGGCCTGCTGATCGCCGGGCCGGCCACCGCTCAGGATTACGGCGGCTTCGCCCGACGCGGCAGCCCCGGCGAATTCGACTTCTACGTGCTGGCCCTATCGTGGTCCCCGACCTACTGCGCGGGCACGGGCGAGCGCCGGGACGACGTCCAATGCGCGCCGGGCCGCGGGCTCGGCTTTGTGGTCCACGGGTTGTGGCCGCAATACAGCCGGGGCTACCCCGAGAACTGTTCCGCCGTGGTGCGTGCACCGACCCGGCAGGCAATCGAGGTGGCCGGGCAGGTCTACCCGAGCGAGGGCCTCGCCCGCTACGAGTGGCGTAAGCACGGTACCTGCTCGGGCCTCGATCCGGCGACTTACTTCGCCGCCGCCCGGGACGCCCGGCTGGCCGTGACGATCCCGGATGGCCTCAAGGGCGGCGGCCCGTCGCAGACGCTGGCGCCGATCGAGATCGCCCGCCAGTTCGTCGCCGCCAATCGCGGCCTGCGCCCCGACATGATGGCGGTCACCTGTACCCGGGGGCAGCTGCAGGAGGTGCGGATCTGCTTCGGCAAGGACCTGAAGGGGTTCACCCCCTGCCCCGTGGTCGCTCGCAGCAATTGCCGCGCGCCTGAGATCTCCCTAGACGCAGCGCGCTGATTTTTTTTCGACCGCAGGCGCTGGACCCGGGTCGCCGGATCCGCTTCACCGCAACCCCATGAATTATCGGCACACCTTCCACGCCGGCAACCATGCCGATGTGCTCAAGCATCTCGTCCTGGCGCGGGTGCTCGAACATCTGCGTCTCAAGGACAAACCGTTCCGGGCGCTCGACGCCTTCGCGGGGCTCGGCGTCTACGACCTCACGGCCGACGAGGCGTCCCGCACCGGCGAGTGGCGGGACGGCTGGGGCCGCATGGAAGAGCCCTTTCCGCCCGCCGTCGAGGCGCTGCTCGCGCCCTACAGGGCGGCGGTGGCGGCAGTGCAGGCGCGCCACGGCACAACCGCCTATCCCGGCTCGCCCGCCGTGATCCGCGAGGCCCTGAGGCCCGGTGACAAGGGTGTGTTCGTCGAACTGCATCCGGCCGATGCCGCGACCCTGCGGGCGCGCTACGAGCGCGATCCGCGCACGAAGGTGATGAGCCTCGACGGCTGGACCGCGGTCAAATCCCAGATCCCGCCTCCCGAGCGGCGCGGCCTCGTGCTGATTGACCCGCCCTACGAGGTGCCCGGCGAGATCGAGCGGCTCGGTGCCCACCTCGCCCGGGCGGTGGCGAAGTGGCCGACCGGCGTGTTCCTGGCGTGGTACCCGATCAAGGATACCGCGGCGCTCGACCGTATGGTCGGGGAGCTCGATCCCGCCCTGCCCCGCCCGGCGCTCCGCCTCGACCTGCTGATCGACCGGCCGGACGATTCGACCCGACTCACCGGCAGCGGCTTGATCGTCGTCAACCCGCCCTGGCGCCTCGCCGAAGAGGCTCTGCTGTTCCTGCCGGCCCTTGCCGAACGTCTGGCTCGACAGGACTTCGGAGGGTTTCGCTGTGATTCGATCGGCGCGCAGAGCTGAACCCACAGAATTCGCGCAACTTTCATGACGTGCTGATCCGGACCCGCAGGCTAAGCGACCCGCCGATCCAGTTTTAGTTGCGTCAAAGACACATTTGAGCAGCATCGGTCAGCCGTGATGCTAAAATGCTCAAAAAATAAGCAACTGCCGTTTGTTTGATTTTGTGTCATTTGCTGGTCGATGTCAGCTTGACCGTAGACGAACCATAACGAGCGGCGACATCATGCTGACCCGATCCACCCTGTCCGGCCTTGCCGCTGTCCTGCTGTCTTCGACCAGCCTTCTGGCGGCCGATCTGGCTGCGCCGGCCCCCGTGCCCGTGGCGCCCCCGGCCGAGCCGTGCAAGGCGACGCTTCTCGGCCCGACCTACGGCGGCGTGATCAAGGCGAACCCGAACCCGACCTGCTTCGCCGCAGGCCCGCTGGGCGACCTCTATGTCGGTGGCGCTGTGACGGGTTACGGCTACACGCAGACCAATCCGTTCAAGTCGTTCGCGACGCCGGCGGCGCCCGATGATCGGGATCGCTCCGCGCGGTTCGACTTCTCGAACATCCAGGGCGTCATCCAGAAGCCCGAGGGCGCGTTCCAGTTCTACATCCAGGCCGGCGGCTACTCGATCCCGCAGCTCGGCTTCCCGACCCTCGGCACCTTCACGCAGACCGACCTGCTGTTCGGCCCGGTCCCAGTCGCCTTCGGCAAGATCCAGATCAACGACGAGTGGTCGATCCAGGGCGGCCGCCTGTTCACCCTGATCGGTAGCGAACTGCTGTTCACCTACCAGAACCTGAACATCAACCGCGGCCTCCTGTTCGTGCAGGAGAACTTCATCAACCAGGGCGTTCAGGTGAACTACAGCAGCGGCCCGCTGTCGGTGTCGCTGGCCGGCACGGATGGGTTCTTCTCCAACGAGATCACGTGGTTCACCGGAAACGTCGCCTACAAGCTCGACGACTACAACACGATCGGCGTGAACGGGGGCCTCAACCTCGGCCGGACGAACTCCTTCGCCCGGAGCGCGCGCTACCAGTTCGCGACGCCGGGCTTCCAGCAGAACAGCGGCATCTTCGACATCAACTACACCTACGCGAATGGTCCGTGGATCATCTCGCCGTACTTCCAGTTCACCAACGTCGAACGCGATCCGCGCGTGGGCATCAACGCCTCCGCGTCGACCTACGGCGGCGCCCTGCTGGCGGCCTACTCGTTCACCGACAACTTCTCTCTGGCGGGCCGCGTCGAGTACACGGAGCAGACCGGCGTGCGGGGTGGATCGACCCCGAACCTCCTGGGCTTCGGCGCCGGCAGCAACGCCTTCTCGGTAACCGTGACGCCAACCTTCACGTTCGACCGGTACTTCTTCCGGGTCGAGTACGCGCATGTCGAACTCGGCAACATCACCCGCGGCAACCTCGCGGAGGGGAGCCTGGGCACCGGCTTCGGCCGGACCGGCAACCGCACCTCCCAAGACCGCTACATGGTCGAGACCGGCATCACCTTCTGATCCGCAACTCAGACCGGCCGCATCGGCGGCCGCTAGAAGCCCCCGTCCACGAGACGGGGGCTTTTTTTATTTCGATTTCTTTTAGGCCTCTGCGTGTGGATACCAATATGCGGAATATTTAATCCGTATCAGCATATATTGTTTGATGTAAGTAGTCCGTTATTACAATTTTGTGCTTAGTAAGTGAAACAATGTTTGGATGATCACTTGAATGTCCATGCCAATGTCATGTACTTCTCCTCGCTATCGGGCTGCGGCCAGATCGGGAAACTTGGAGATGTTCGTGATGGAGGCTTTGTCCGCCACCCTTTGGAGCTTGGCGGTGCCGGGCATGACGCCGAAGGCGCTGCGCGCGGCCGTCCGCGAAAAGCATCCCGAGGCTTCGAAGAAGGATATCGTGCGCGCGGCGTTCTACGCGCTGATCGAGGCGCGGTCCCAGGACAATCAGGCCGTGGACGCGCTCCACCAGTTCGCCCTGGCCGAGCGGATACCGTCCGACGAGCCGCCCATGACGATCGGCAAGCGGCGGAAGAAGAAGCAGCGCCAGGCCGTCGAATCGGCCGTCCCCGAGGCCGCTGCCGCGGCTTGAGCGGCCCGCACATCGAGGCGCCCGGTCTCATGACCGGATGCGAGAGCAAAGCTTGATCGCATACGGCTCTCAATTTGCGATGTGACGCGCTTCTCCGCCGGACCAATGTCCCCTTCGCTGCAGAGCGCTCTAAGTCCGCCGGAGCAACCGCCGGCCGGGCCGGTGGCCCTCCTCACCCGTGTCGCGGAACCCGAGTTTCGCCAGAAGCCCCCAGGACGCGACGTTGGCGGGGCGGCATTCCGCCACGATGGTGCGGCTCGGGAAGCGTCTCACGAGAAGGTCGATGATCGCCGAAACCGCCTCGAACGCGAAGCCGCGTCCGCGCGCGGCGCCGCCGATCCAGTAGCCGATCTCGATCACGCCGGCGCCGCGCAGATGCGTGCCGACGACGCCGACAAGGTCACCCCCGAAGGTCCCCGTTGCCGGGCCTGTCCCGCGGATCCAGGCGCCCAGGAAGCGGTCCTGTCCCCGCCGCCCGCTCAGGATCAGATCCTGGGCGTCCTGCAGCGTGAAGGGTGTCGGCAGAAAATCCACCGCGGCGGTGATCGCCGGGTCGTCCGTGAGCCGGCGCACGGCGTCGGCATCCTCAGGCTGCAGCGCCACGATCGACAGGCGCGCGGTGTCGATTCCGGGCAGGTCGCTGAGGGTGGCGCGGGCGGCGCGGATGGTAAACATCTCTCCGAGATGGGGTGCCGGACGGTGCAGAAAAGGCACGGTCAGGCCCCCCGCGATCATCCTGAAATGGGTCGCGAATACAGCGCCGCCCTCGGTGAGGGGGGCACAGTCGTGCGGAACGGGAACGGTTGCTTAACCTGAATCCGTCTTCATTGGGGCATCAAGTTGCGTCAGGCAAACGGGTGCGTCGATGCGGGTGCGCGGTAAGGGTCGGATGTTGCGGACGCTGTCGCGGGTCGCCCTCATCGGTATCATCGGTGGGGCGGCAGCCGCTTGTTCCTCGGACGCGTCGCGCCTGAGCAACCCGTTCTCGAATCCATTCGATTCGGAGCCGGCCGCCACCGGCAGCCTGCCGGACGGCGGCCTCAAGTCCGTGCCTCCGGTCCGCACCGGCCGGATCCAGTCGGAGGCGCTAAGCGCCCCCGGAGCATCGCGCACCGCCAGCGTTGCGGCCCCAATCCAGCCCCATGCGTCGGCGCCCGCGACCCGCGTCGCGTCGACCGGGCAGGTCGGCTGGAACGCCCAGGGCGGCACCCAGATCACCGTGTCGCAGAACGACAGCCTGAACCAGATGTCGACCCGCTACGGCGTTCCCGCCTCGGCGATCCTGTCGGCCAACGGCCTGACCAGTGCCAACCAGATCACCCCCGGGCGGCAGATCGTGATTCCGGTCTACAACGCCTCGGGCATGAACCCGGCCGCCGCTCCGATGACCGCCCGCCCGGCCCGGGCGGCGGAGGAGAAGCGCGAGGATTCCAAGCAGGTCGAGGGCAAGCTGGCCGCCAAGCGCGAGGATGCCGCTCGAGAGGCGAAGCGCGAAGAGGCCAAGCGTGACGAGGCCAAGCGCGAGGAGGCCAAGGAGGCCGCCAAGGAAGCGGCCAAGGAAGCGGCCAAGCGGGTCGCCGACAAGGAGACAGAGCGCAAGGAAGCGCTGGCGCGCGATGCTGCCGCCCGCAAGGTTGCCGACACCAAGTCCCGCAAGGAGACCGTGAAGGAAGCCGCGAAGATGGATGCGAAGGCGGACGACAAGCCGCGTCATGTCCGACCGGGGCAGCTCGCCAAGGCCGACGAGAAGAAGCCGGACCCGAAGGCCGAGGCGAAGGCCAAGGCCGAAGCGAAGGCAATGGAGGCCAAGGCCGAAGCCAAGGCCGCCGCGAAGGCCGAGGCGACCCAGAAGCTCGCCGAGGCCAAGGCCGCCAAGGAGGCGGCGCAGAAGGCCGCCGCCGCCGAGAAGGTCGAGAAGGTTGCCGCCAAGGAGGCGCCGAAGGCTGCCGCGCCCGTCGCTCCGGCGAAGCCCGAGCCTGCCGCCACCGGCTCGGTCGCCGACGCCTCCGAGAGCTTCCGCTGGCCCGCCAAGGGCCGGGTGATCTCGGGCTACGGTACCTCCGGCAACGAGGGCATCAACATTGCGGTGCCGGAGGGGACGCCCGTCAAGGCCGCCGAGGAGGGCACCGTCGCCTATGCCGGCTCGGACGTGAAGGGCTACGGAAAGCTGGTGCTGGTGCGTCACGCCAACGGCTACGTCTCGGCCTACGCCCATAACGGCGAGCTCGACGTGAAGCCGGGCGAGAAGGTCAAGCGCGGCCAGGTGATCGCCAAGTCCGGCGCATCGGGCAACGTAACCTCGCCGCAGCTGCACTTCGAGATCCGCAAGGGCGGCGCGCCGGTCGACCCGATGTCCCAGCTCGCCAGCAACTGAGCGGTCCATTCCGATCAAAGCGAGCGGCGGTCCCGAGGGACCGCCGTTTTCGTTTCCGGAGGCTCAGGCCTTCGGTTCCTGCAAGGTTCCGTCGGGGCTGTGGTGATCCACGGCCTGCGGCAATGCCTCGGCCAGGGCCGGGAAAAGCTGATCCATCGGGATGCCGAGCTTCTGCGCCATCTGGCGAACCTGCTCGTTGTCCAGGACCTTGTGCAGATCGTCCGCGGTGATCGGCTCGTTCGGGCCGCGGCCGAGCCAGGAATTCACCTGGCTCTCGTAGCCGGATCGGCGCAACTGATCGAGCAGCGTGTTGAGGCCGCCAGGCAGTACCTGCTGGATGATGCCGGGCAAGGCCTTCAGCGCCATCTGGCCCAGCGAGCCGCCAAACGCGCCGCCAAGTGAGTCGAGCAAGCTCATACGGGTCCCCCGTCGATCAATCAGTCCAATCTCAGTCTAGGGCACTTTGCCGACCGGGGGAGGCCGGCCCCGCGTGAACCGCAATTTAGTCGACAGCGCCGCCAGCTTGGCCCGGAATGCCGACCCGGTTCCCGCTCCCTGGTCGCCCGGTCATGAGATTTCTCGCCCCATCCCTGCTGCTCGCGCTCTGGGCAAGTGCGGCTTTGGCGTTGCCGGCCGAGACCGCCGGGCCGGCAACGCAGGACCGCGCCCTAGCGGACGCGGTGTTCGTCCGCCCGCTTTACGGCACCTACCGGCATTGCGGGGGCGCCTGCCTCAAGAGAGGCGAGCTGTCCTGGTTCTGTTTCCAGAAGCAGAGCTGCTACCTGAGCTGCGCGACCGCCCCGCCCCTGATGCGATGCGCCGTCCCGTAGCTCAGCGGATCTGCGTGCTGAAGTTCGGCTGCGGCTTCAGCGCACCGTTCTCGCTCTGCGCCGCCACCGCGGCCGGCAGGAACTCCGCGAGGGCGGTGGCCACCCGCCCCTCGGGGATGCTGAGGTCGTAGGCGAGACGCGTGGTGACCGCGTCGGGCAGGCAGGCCGCGACGGCGGAGGTCGGAACGGCCTGCCGTTCCTCGGGCAGCGCCCCCGCCGACAGCCAGGAGTCCACTGCCCCGCCGTGGCCGGTCTCGCGCAGGCGATCGAGGAAGGCCACGAGGCCGCCGGGATAGAATTTCGCCAGCGCCAAGGTCAGCTTGCCGCTGCCGGTATCCTCCAGGGCGCGGTCCATTGCGGCCACGACATCGCCGATCAGGTTCTTCGCACCATCCAGCAGGCCCATCATCGTCCCCCGTCACGCTTGCGTTGCGTGTCGAAAGGTCGGGCGCAAAACGCTGCCGGCAAGCGCATGCAGCGAATCCACGGCGGATCACGTAAGCTGCGCGGCGCGAAGCAGCGAGATTCGTCATGAAAAGTGTGCGCGCCGGCGTGCTGGAGGTCGCCTATCGGGAAGCCGGACCGCCGGACGGACCGGCTGCCGTTCTGCTCCATGGCTTCCCGTACGACGTCCACGCCTACGACGTCGCCGCCGAGCAACTCGCCGCTGCCGGAGTGCGCTGCCTGATCCCGTACCTGCGCGGCTACGGCCCGACGCGATTTCTCGATCTCGCTACGCCGCGTTCGGGCGAACAGGCTGCGCTCGGAGCGGATCTCCTCGCCTTCCTCGACGCCCTCCGCATCGACCACGCCGTGCTCGCCGGCTACGATTGGGGCGGCCGGGCGGCCTGCGTGGTCTCGGCCCTCTGGCCGGACCGGGCGAAGGGCTTGGTGAGTTGCGGCGTCGGCTACAACATCCAGAACATCCCGGCCGCCGGGCGGCCCGTCGCGCCGGAGGCCGAGCATCGGCTCTGGTATCAGTATTACCTCCACGGCGAGCGCGGCCGCGCCGGGCTGGCGGCTAACCGCGAAGCGTTCTGCCGCCTGCTCTGGCAGCTCTGGTCGCCAAGCTGGGCCTTTGACGCCGAGACCTTCGCGCAGACCGCCCGGTCCTTCGACAATCCCGATTTCGTGGACGTGGTGGTCCATTCCTACCACCACCGCTTCGGCCTCGTGCCAGGTGATCCGGGATTGGTCGCGATCGACGCGCAGCTTGCGGCGCAGCCGGAGATCGCGGTGCCGTCGATCGCGCTGCTTGGCGCCGATGATGGCGTCGGGCCGCCGTCCGCGACCGACATCGATGCGCGTCACTTCATCGGCCCCTATCGGCGTGAGATCGTCGCGGGGGTCGGCCACAATTTTCCGCAGGAGGCGCCGGACGCCTTCGTGGCGGCAGTGCGCGCTCTTCTCTGACGGCCTCACAGGGGTCCGTCGCTTCGACGTTGCTTTCGGGAAGCCCCTGGCTATAGTCCGCGCGCTTTTCGATAGGTCTGTCAGCGCCGAAAACCGGCGGCAGGCCCGATCGCCATTTGCAGGAGACGCTCGTTGATCACCCCCGCCTTCGCGCAAGGGGCCACTACGGCCGCTGGCGGAGCGGAGATCGCCTTTCAGGTGATCCCGTTCGTCCTGATCTTCGTGATCATGTACTTCCTGATTCTGCGACCGCAGCAGAAGCGGGTCAAGGACCACCAGACCCTGCTGAAGGCCGTGCGCCGGGACGACACGGTCGTGACCAATGGCGGTCTAATCGGACGCGTGACCAAGGCGTCGGACGACCAGCCCGAGATCGAGGTGGAGATCGCCCCGAACGTCCGCGTGCGGGTCGTCCGTTCGATGATCTCCGAAGTCCGCGCCAAGGGTACCGTGAAGGCTGCCTGATTTCCCGATTGAAACGGCCGGCGTAACGCGCCGGCCCAAAAGAGAAAAAGACGACCGATGCTGCGCTTCTCCCGTGCGAAGATCATCGCGACGCTGGGTCTGATCCTGGTGGGGCTGATGCTCGCCGTGCCGAGCTTCTTCTCCCCCGAGCAGCGCAAGGGCTTCGTCGCCAGCCTGCCGCCATGGTTCCCCACCTGGATCGTGCCGACGCGCGCCATCGTGCTCGGTCTCGACCTGCAGGGCGGCTCGCAACTCCTGCTCGAAGTCGATCAGAACGAGTTGATCGCCTCCCAGGCCAAGGCGCTGCGCGACGACGTGCGCCGCACCCTCCAGCAGGAGAACGTTCGCGCCGATGGCGGCATCGGCCTGCTCCAGCGCGGCGTGCAGGTGAAGATCGCGGATGACGCGGCCCGCGCCAAGGTGCTGCCGAAGCTTCAGGACCTGTCGCTGCCGATCACCACGTCGATCGGCCAGACCGCCGCGCGCACCCTCGACGTCACCGAGCAGCCCGGCGGCCTGATCCGCCTGACGCTCACCGATGCCGGCATCACCGACCGCACCCGGCGGGCCGTCAGCCAGGGCATCGAAGTCATCCGGCGCCGCCTGGATTCGACCGGCACCACCGAGCCGTCGATCCAGCAGCAGGGCGCTGATCGGATCCTGATCCAGGTGCCCGGCGAGCAGAATCCCGAGCGCCTGGAAAAGCTTCTCGGCTCTACCGCCAAGCTCGAATTCCGCATGCTGGCCGACAGTCCGTCCGGCGACGTCGACATGCTGCCCTCCAAGGACGAAAAGGGCGCCAAGGTCCCGGTCGAGCGCCGGGTCATGGCCGATGGCGGCGAGTTGACCGACGCGCAGCCGTCCTTCGACCAGCAGTCCCACGAGCCGATGGTGAGCTTCAAGTTCAACCTGCGGGGCGCCCAGCGCTTCGGTCAGGCGACCTCGGAGAATGTCGGGCGGCGCATGGCGATCGTGCTCGACAACGAGGTGGTGTCGGCCCCCGTGATCCGCTCGGCGATCACCGGCGGCTCGGGCCAGATCACCGGCAACTTCACGGTCCAGCAGGCCAACGACCTGTCGGTCCTGCTCCGGGCCGGTGCGCTGCCGGCGAAGTTCACCGTGGTCGAGCGCCGCGTCGTCGGGCCCGGCCTTGGCCGCGACTCCATCCAGGCCGGCAAGCTCGCGACCCTGGTGGCGGCAGCCCTCGTGGTCGCCTTCATGTTCGCGACCTACGGCACCTTCGGCTTCATCGCCAACATCGCCCTGATGGTCCACGTCGGGTTGATCCTGGGCCTGATGTCGGTGCTCGAAGCCACGATGACACTGCCCGGCATCGCCGGGATCGTGCTGACCATCGGCACCGCGGTGGATTCCAACGTGCTGATCTACGAGCGCATGCGCGAGGAGCAGAGGGCCGGACGCTCGCTGATCTCGGCGCTCCAGGCTGGCTTCGACCGGGCCTTCGCCACCATCATCGACTCGAACTCGACCATGGCGATCGCCGCCCTGATCCTGTTCTTCCTCGGCTCGGGCCCGGTGAAGGGGTTTGCCGTGGTCTTCATCCTCGGCATCCTGACCACGGTCATCACGGCGGTGACGCTGACACGGATGATGATCGCGGTGTGGTACAAGACCTTCCGACCGAAGGCCCTGCCGTTCTGATTTTTTTGGAGGGTCGACGCAGGAAGCGCGGACGGCGCGACGGACCCCCTCTCCCGTGCGGGAGAGGGTTGGGGTGAGGGACCGGAAGTCTCGGGATCGAGCCACAGGATCGATGCGCCCACGAGGCGCTTCATTCTGAGAGTTCTCGACCCCCACCCTGTCCCTCTCCCGAACGGGAGAGGGGACCCGCGCCTCGCCGACCTTTCGTCGCGACTGTCCGCGAACAGAGACACGACCATGCGCCTGCTCCGCCTCTGGCCCGATGAATCGCATTTCGACTTCATGCGATTCCGGCGCTTCACCTTCCCGCTCTCGGCGCTGCTCTCGCTCGCCACGGTGGTGCTGTTCCTGACCGTCGGGCTGAATTTCGGCATCGACTTCAAGGGCGGCACCCTGGTCGAGCTGCAGGCGAAGTCCGGTACCGCCGATGTCGCGGGGATCCGCCATACGGCCGCCGGCTTCGGCTTCGGCGAGCCGGAGGTGCAGGAACTCGGCAACCAGGGCACCGTGCTGGTCCGCCTGCCGCTCCAGCCCGGCGAGCAGGGCCAGACCGCGGTGATGAACAAGGCGCATGCCGCCTTCGACCAGGATTACGATTTCCGCCGCACCGAGACCGTCGGCCCGCGCGTCTCCGGCGAGCTGGTGCAGTCCGGCACGCTCGGCGTCGTACTCTCCGTCGTGGCGGTGCTGCTCTACCTCTGGTTCCGGTTCGAGCGGGAATTGGCGCTCGGCGCCATCGTCGGCACGCTCCACGATATCGTGCTGACGGTCGGCGTGTTCATCATCACCCGGATCGAGTTCAACATGACCTCGATCGCGGCGATCCTCACCATCGTGGGCTACTCGCTCAACGAGACGGTGGTGGTGTTCGACCGGACCCGCGAGCTCATGCGCCGGTACAAGACCATCCCGACGGTCGACCTGCTCAACCTGTCGATCAACTCGACCATGTCGCGCACGGTGATGACCTCGATCTCGTCCGGCCTGTCGCTGCTGGCGCTGGTGCTGTTCGGCGGCGAGGCGATCAAGGGCTTCGCCACCGTGATGCTCTGCGGCGTGCTGATCTGCACCTACTCGGCGATCTTCATCTCGACTCCGGTGTTGATCTATTTGGGGCTGATGCTCTCGGGTGCCCGCGCGGCGTCAGAGCGCTCCGGCGTCCCGCAACCGGCGGAGTAGTCTTTTTTCCGCGATGGCCGATCAGCCAAATCCGAAGACCTTCGACTCCGGCTTCGTGCCGGGGCGCCACATCATCGACACCTACGGCAATGGCGGCTTCCGCTTCGCCGGGATGTCGCATCGCGGCTCGATCCTGATGCTCCCCTCCGGCGTGCGCGCCTGGGACGTGACGGAGCCGCGGGGCATCGACCGGACGGCGCTCCGCCCGGTCCAGGCCGAGTCCGCGGGGATCGAGCTGCTGCTGGTCGGCACCGGCCTCGATATCGCGGCGATCGATCCGGTCCTGCGCGGCTGGCTCAAGGATTTCGGCGTCGGGCTCGACGTGATGCAGACCGGGGCCGCCGCCCGGACCTACAACATCCTGGTGGCCGAGAACCGTAAGGTTGCCGCCGCCCTGATCGCGGTGGCCTGATGCCGGAGGTGGAGGGCCAGACAGCCGAGACCGGGCTCGCCTTTGCGCAGTCCCACTGCGAGGGCCTCGTGCGGGACGGCGATCCGGACCGCTATTATGCGACCCTGTTCGCGCCGGCCGCCGCCCGCCCCCACCTCTTCGCGCTTTACGCCTTCTCGCTGACCATCGCGCGGGTGCGCGAGGCCGTCTCGGCCCCGATGGCCGGGGAGATCCGCCTGCAATGGTGGCGCGACGCCCTGCAGGGCGAGGCGCGGGGCGACGTCCGCGCCAACCCGGTTGCTGCTGCATTGGAAGAGGCGATCCGGGTGAACAGCCTCGGCCGCCAGCCCTTCGTCGACCTGATCGATGCCCGGGTGTTCGACCTCTACGAGGATCCGATGCCCCGGGTGAACGACCTGGAGGGCTATTGCGGCGAGACCGCCTCGGCGCTGTTCCGGCTGGCGAGCCTCGTGATCGGCAACGGCACCGAGCCGGGCGGCGCGGGGGCGGCCGGGCATGCCGGGGTCGCCTACGGCATCGCCGGCCTGCTGCGCGCCATGCCCTGGCACGCCCGTTCGGGGCAGGTCTACCTGCCGACCGAGATCCTCGATCGCTACGGCGTCACCCGCGAGGACATCGTCACGGGCCGTGGTGGTCCCGGCCTGCTCCGGGCCTGCGCTGACCTCCGCGCCCTCGCCCGGCAGCACCTCAAGGCCTTCGAAGCGGCGCGCCCGACCATCGCGCCCTCGGCCGGAGCCGCTTTCCTGCCGGTCGCCCTGGTGGAGCCGTATCTCGCCGCCATGGAACGGGCGTCCTACGATCCGCTCAACACACCCGTCGAGCTCCCGCGCTGGCGCCGGCTGTGGCGGCTGTGGCGGGCGGCGCGGCGGGTGGGTTGAGCTACCGTTGAGCGTCGGTAGACCCAGCGCAACGGTACGAACCGTACGCGCCGTCATCCGGTCATCGGGACAGCCGTGACGAAATGGGCGTTCCATCGGGCATCGATGCGCCACACCGTCCGCACATGGGGATTGCGGCCGTCCGGCGTCGTGATGGGTCCCTCGAAGATGACTTTGACGTCCCCGCGTGCGGAAACCGTTTTGCCGACAAACGTATCTTCGGATGGATGAGCGAGCAGCGACGTGGAAAGGATCAGCGGGTCGCCGATTCCGAAGCCGAAGCGCTTGAAGAACCGTGCTTTCGAGCCGCCTTCAATGTGAGTTTCGTCCAGCAGATAGCCGTCGATCTTGCGCGGATCGAGCAATTAGTTTTACGACCAGTTCGGCAGGCTCAAGGGGCGGCGCGTTTCACGAGGCGCAGATCTCTCGCCTCGACGGTGGCAAGCGCGCCACTGGGCTGTGCGAACTCGACCTCGTAGGCTTCGCCGTCACGCCAGATGCCGACGATAGTTCCTTCGGTGCCCGCTTCCATCGCGACGCAGTAATCCGTCGTCGCGGCAGCCGTCAGCACGACGCGGTCAAGATCCCGGAGATCCGACCCCAGCTCATTGCGTCTTACAATGTAAAGCGCATCGACCGTCATGCCGGTAGGATGAGGGGTCTGCGTTCGCGATGCAAGGCCCACCCTGTCAGAGCACCCGCGCCAGCCCCGGCATCAGCGCCGGCAGTCGGACCAGCGCACCCGGCTCCGGCTCGGCCTCCGGCGATGCCAGGACCGCCACCCGACAGATCCCATTGCCGCTCAGGCCGGTCACGAGCCGGCCGCCGGGTTCGAGCGCCGCGCGCCAATGCGGCGGGATCGCTTCCACGCTGCCATGCACGAGGATCCGGTCGAAGCCGCCATCCGGCAGCTCCTGTGCGAGCCCGTCCGCCCGGACGACATGCGCCTCCGGCAGCGCAGCCAGCCGCCGCGTCGCCTCGACCGCGAGCGTCACGGAGCGCTCCAGGCTCAGCACCGCGCCGGCCCCGAGCCGAGCGAGCAGTGCCGTCACGTAGCCCGAGCCGGTGCCGATCTCGAGCATGCGCTGGCCCGGCTCGACGCGCAGCAGGGCCAGCATCACCGCCACCGTGGACGGCGCCGTCATGGAGGCGCCGCAGGGCAGCGGCAGGGCGATGTCCCGCCTGGCATGCTCCCGGTACTGCTGGGGCGCGAAAGCCTCCCGCGGCACCTGCTCCATCGCCCGGAGCACCGCGGTGTCGCGCAGGCCCCGGCCCCGGAGCGCCATCACGAAGGCCGCGTTTCCGGCAGCCGCCTCCAGGCTGCCGAGATCGATCGACGTCCTTTCGATCACTCGGCAAACGCCTGCGCAAAGCGCGTCAGGGTCGGCTCGTCGGTGAGGTCGAGGCGCAGGGGCGTCACCGAGATCCGCTTCTCGGCGATGGCCTTCAGATCCGAGCCGTGACCCGGCTCGAACCGGGCCTTGGCGAAGGCCAGCCAGAAATACGGGTTGCCGCGCCCGTCGACCCGGGCGTCGATCGATAGCAGCGCCTGATTGCGGAAACCCTGCGCCGCCACCGCGATGCCCTGCACGTCGGCCGGCTCGCAATCCGGAAAATTCACGTTGACCAGGATGCCGGGCTCGATCCCGGTCTCGAGGATTTTCTGAATGACCTTCGGCCCGTGCGTCCGCGCGCAATCCCATTTGAGCGCGCCGCGCCCGCCCGCCCCGTAGGCTTGGCTCAGGGCGATCGAGCGGATGCTCAGGATCGTCCCCTCCATGGCGGCCGCGATCGTGCCGGAATAGGTCACGTCCTCGGCGACGTTCTGGCCGCGGTTCACCCCTGACAGGACGAGGTCCGGCCCGTGATCGGCCAGGATGTGGCGCACGCCCAGGATCACGCAGTCCGACGGCGTGCCCTTCACTGCGAAGCGCTGCTCCGAGACCTGCCGCAGGCGCAGCGGATCGTTGAGCGAGAGCGAGTGCGAGACGCCCGACTGGTCGCTCTCCGGCGCCACCACCCAGACGTCGTCCGACAACTCGCGGGCGATCTCCTCCAGGGTACTGAGTCCCGGCGCGTGGATGCCGTCGTCGTTGGTGACCAGGATGCGCATCAGCGGGTGCCCTCGATCCGGTTGAGCCCGCCCATGTAGGGGTGGAGCACCGACGGGATCGTGATGCTCCCGTCCGGGTTCTGGTAGTTCTCCATCACGGCGATGAGCGCGCGGCCGACCGCGACGCCCGAGCCGTTGAGGGTGTGGACATAGGCGGGCTTCCCGTCCTTGCCCCGGTAGCGGGCGTTCATCCGCCGCGCCTGGAACTCGCCGCAGACCGAGCACGAGGAAATCTCGCGGTGGGTGCGCTGGCCCGGAACCCAGACCTCGATGTCGTAGGTCTTCTGGCTCGCGAAGCCCATGTCGCCGGTGCAGAGGGTCATCACCCGGTAGGGCAGATCCAGCTTCTTCAGCACCGCTTCCGCGCAGGTGAGCATCCGCTCGTGCTCGTTGGCGGATTCGTCCGGCGTCGTGATCGAGACCAGCTCGACCTTGTTGAACTGGTGCTGGCGCAGCATGCCGCGGGTGTCCCGCCCCGCCGCTCCGGCCTCGGCCCTGAAGCACGGGGTGAGCGCGGTGAAGCGCAGGGGGAGTTCCTCCTCGCGGAGGATCGACTCGCGGACGAGGTTCGTAAGCGGCACCTCGGCGGTGGGAACGAGCCATCGGCGAGAATGCTTCAATACTATCTCTCGGATACCGCGCAGCTCATTCTGTTTTGCAGCCGCCGCCGCCTCGCTCTCCGACTTTGCGACCGGATCAACGGAGTCAAGATAAGCGATAGCGTCAGAAACTCCGCTATCAATCTCACCAACATTGGCGGCGAAAAACTGATCGTCCTCGAATTTCGGTAGCTGCGCCGTCCCGAACATGGCTTCGTCACGCACCAGCACCGGCGGCGTCACTTCCAGATATCCGTGCTCCTGCGTGTGCAGGTCGAGCATGAACTGGCCGAGCGCCCGCTCCAGCCGCGCAAGCTGGCCCTTAAGCACCACGAAGCGCGAGCCCGACAGCTTGGCCGCGGCCTCGAAATCCATCAGCCCGGCAGCCTCGCCGAGTTCGAAATGCTCCTTGCCCTCGGTCAGCCGCTCGCGGGTCGAGGCGTGGCTGCGGTAGAGGACGTTGCCGTGCTCGTCGGCGCCTTCCGGCACATCGGCCTTCGGCCGGTTCGGGATCGCGGCGAGCCGGTCGAACAGAGCCTTGTCGGCCGTCTCCTGCGCAACCTTCAACTCCGGCTCGGCCGCTTTCAACTCTGCGACCTCTGCCATCAACGCAGCGGCGTGATCCTCGTCCTTGGCCTTCTTGGCGCCGCCGATCTCCTTGGCGAGCGCGTTGCGCCGCTCCTGGTTGGCCTGCGCGGCCGAAACCGACGCCTTCCGCGCCTCATCGAGCGCGATCAGGTCGGCCGAGAGCGGCGCGAGGCCCCGGCGGGCGAGGTCGCGGTCGAAGGCGTCCGGGTTGTCCCGGATGGCGCGGATGTCGTGCATCGAGTCGGCTCGGGTCTGTCGCGCGGCGTCGGCGCGCGGGCCTCGCTTTGCCGCATCGCGTCCGGTCGGACAAGCGCGCGCCGGTCAGTCCTTCGGCGGTGCGAGCTTGAGCTGGTCGATCACCCAGAGCCACGTCCCGTCCGCCTGCTCGCGGGCGACCTCCACCGAGAAGGCGCCCTTGGGCAGCCGGGCGAAGGTCAGGGCCAGCGCCCCGGTGCGCAGGGGCGGCAGGGTCTCCGGGCTCGGGAAGTCGGATTTCCGCGCCAGCAGGTCGGTGTAGAAACTGCGGATCTCGGCGTGTCCGGTGGCGACCACGCGGCCGGCTGCCAGCACCGCGTCGGTCTCATAGAGGGCTACGAGCCCATCCACGTCGCCCGCATTGGCGCGCTGGTTGAACAGGGCGGCCAGCGTTTCGGGGGCGCGGGCGGGCTCACGGGTCTCCGACATGGCGTCTCCTCATCCGGTTCGGCCGACCGGTTCGCGTTGCGGGAATGCGCCGTGCGGCGGATCTTTCCGCCGGCGGGCTCATTTCAGGCTCTTTCCGTCGCGATCCGTCACCGAGACGGAGACTGGGATCCCGTCTTTCACGCTCTCCGAGACGGTGCAGAACCGCTCGAACTGCTCCAGCACCCGGTCGATCCGCGGCATCTCGGCGGCGACTGCACCCAGGCCAATCCGCACGTCGATTCCGGCGATGCGCAGGCGGCCCTCGGCGTTGCGGTCCATCCGGCATTGCGCCTCGGCGACGACGCCCCGCGCGTCCTGCCGGAACTTTCCCAGCGCGAAGACCAAGCTGGCGCAGAGGCAGTTCGCGACGCCGGAGATCAGGATCTGCTCGGGGAACGGCCCGGTCCCGCCGCCGATCGGGGGGGCCTCGTCGGTGACGAGCGCCGGCAGAGCGGCGCCGAAATCCACGGTGAAGACGTAAGCGTCGACCTGGGTGATTCGGATCGTCGGTCCCGCGTCCATCGCTGTCCTCGTCATCGGTTCAGGCAAGTCGAGCGACGATCTGAGTGATGCGACGGGCCCCCTCTCCCGTGCGGGAGAGGGGGCCCGCGATCGATCTCCTCAAGCCATCGCGAGGGCCGGTCGGAGGCCTATCGTTCCGATCCTCGCGAAGTCTCCAACGCCCGATCGCGGTTCGCGTTCGGATGGTTGCGCCATGCATCCGCAACCGGATGCTTTCCGCCGATCTTCCCCGTAGAACCGGCCCCTGACCGCCGTGAACCCGAACCCCCCGATCCGATGACGAGCGCCCCGACCCTCGACACCCTGATGCCGCTCCTGGAGCGCATCGCCACCGCGCTGGAGCGGGCCGCGCCACCGACCCCGCCGGCCTTCGACCCGAACGCCGCCGACGCCTTTCTGTGGGGACCGGAGCGCCGGCTCACTCCGGTGCCCGAGGTGGCCCGCGTCGAGATGCGGCTGCTCACCGGCATCGATCGCGCCCGCGACACCCTGGTGGAGAACACCGAGCGCTTCGCGCGCGGCCTGCCGGCCAACAACGCCCTGCTGTGGGGCGCCCGCGGCATGGGCAAGTCGTCGCTGGTGAAGGCGGCCCATGCGGAGATCAACGCCCGCCGGCCCGCCGGATCGCGACCGATGAAGCTCGTGGAGATCCACCGCGAGGACATCGAGGCCCTGCCCGACCTGATGGCGCTGTTGAGGCCGGATCCGCACCGTTGGCTGGTCTACTGCGACGACCTCTCGTTCGATGCCGACGACACCTCGTACAAGTCCCTCAAGACGGCGCTCGACGGCGGTATCGAGGGGCGGCCCGGGAACGTGCTGTTCTACGCGACCTCCAACCGCCGACACCTGCTCGCCCGCGACATGATGGAGAACGAGCGCTCCACCGCGATCAACCCCGGCGAGGCCGTAGAGGAGAAGGTCTCGCTCTCGGATCGGTTCGGGCTTTGGCTCGGCTTCCATAAGTGCACCCAGGACGAGTATCTGGCGATGATCACCGCCTACACGGAGCGCTACAATCTCGCCGTGCCGCCCGAGACGCTGCGGGCGGACGCCCTCGAATGGGCCACCACCCGCGGCTCCCGCTCGGGGCGCACCGCGTTCCAGTTCATCCAGGATCTCGCCGGGCGGCTCGGCAGGACGCTGGATTGATCAGTAATCCACCGAGGCCGACAGCCAGACCGTGCGCGGTGCCCCGAGGATCAGGGCGCCGTTCGGGTTGGCGATCCAGGAGTGGCTGTCGGCGATGTTGCTGACACTCGCCCTCAGCGTGACGGGCTTGCCGCCGATCGCCGTGGCATAGCGTAAGCCGAGATCGACCGAGGTCCAGTCCGGGATCTTCTTCAGGCCCGTGGCGGCGCTGCCGGCATAGGAGGCGCCGGTATAGACGAGCGTCGCGGTGCCCGTCAGGCCGCGCAGGAACGGCACGTCCCATTCGAGCCCGGTGGTCGCCTGGAAGCGCGGCGCGCCCGTGGCCGGGCTGCCGTCGTAGGCGCCGCCCGGCGACTTCGCCCAGCGGGCGTCCAGGAGCGTCGCACCCGCGATGACGCGCAGATCCGGCCGCACCTCACCGAAGACGCTCCCCTCGAAGCCGCGATTGCGCTGGCTGCCGCCGGGGCCGAACCGGTTGGTCGTGGGGTCGGTGGTGCCGGTTGGGTTGGTGATCTCGAAGGCCGCCAGCGTCACGCCGAAGGTCTGGAAATCGAGTTTTGAGCCGATCTCGTATTGCCGGGTCCGGGCCGGGGCGAACACTTGGTTCACGTTGGCCGCGGTGCCCGGCGCCCGCAACGCGGTCAGCCCCTCGACCGTATTGGCGTAGAGCGACAGGACCTGCGTCGGCCGCAGAACGATGCCGAAGGCCGGGGTCGTCGCGCTGCGGTCGTAGGCGGAACTGACCTGACCCGTCACCGGTGCGTAGTTGCCGGCGTCGATCTCCTGCCGCCGGACCCCGACCAGCAGCTCGATCAGCCCATCGGCGAAGGTCATCGTATCGGCGAGGCCGACGCTGGTCAGCCGGTTGTAGCTCGACCGGCCGCGGGGGAACGAGGTTTTCAGGACCGGCTGACCGGGTGAGAGCCGCCGCACCGGCGCGTAGATGTTGGTCAGGTAGTCGGGATAGGTGATCTGACCCAGCGACAGGGACTGGTCGAGGACGGTCGCGGTGAACACCGCCTCGTGGCGGATTTCGCCGGTCTCGAACCGGGCTCGCGCCCCCGCCTCGCCTGAGATCGTCGCGGTATCCCCGGTCTGGAACACGGAGTTCGACTTCGTGAGGCCGGTCACGTCGAGCAGTGAGAAGGAAGGGTTTTCCCGCTTGGCGTAGGTGAAGCTGTTGACGCCCAGAGCACCGATCAGCGTGATGTCGGAGGTCAGGTCGTATTCCGCGCGGGCCAGGCCGGTTAGGCTGTCGGAGCGGGAGAAATCGTAAGCCTGGGACATGTTCCGGCGCGGGTCGGGCGCCCGGGGGATGCGGAGCAGGCCCGGGGCCGGGAGGCCGCCCCGCGTCTGGCTGTCGTAGGCGTCGTGCTGATAGATCACGTCAGCCGAGAGCCGGAGCCGGTCGCCAGCGTAGTCGAGGCCGAGCGAGCCGGCGGCGTTGCGCTGGCCGGTGCGGTCGATCGGCGTGTCGCCACCGAGGCCCGCGGCGTTGATCCGCACCCCGACCTGCTTCGCGTCGCCGTAGTGCCGGGCCACGTCGATCTCGGCTCCACCGCGCGTCGAGGAGGCATAATCCACGGTGACCCGGTTCAGAGGCTCGTCGCCCGCGCGCTTGGTGACGACGTTCACGGTGCCGGCGATGCCCCCGTTCAGCGGCACCCCGAACAGGAAGGCCGCCGGACCCTTCAGGATCTCGACCCGCTCCAGCGGGGCCGGGTCGATCCTGTAATCCGGCACGAGGCCGTAGAGCCCGTTCAGCGCGAATTCCCGGTTCTCGATGCGGAAGCCGCGAATCGCGACGGCGTCGTAGCGGTTGCCGCTGCCGATCGCGGCGCGCACCGACGGATCGGTCCGGGTCAGGAGATCGCCGACGCTGATCACTTGGCTGTCGCGGATCGACTTCTCGGTGTAGCTCGCCGTGCTGAACGGTGTTTGCTTGTAGTCCCGGTTGCCGAGCAGGCCGAGCCGGCCGCCGCGGGCCACCTGCCCACCCGCGAAGGACGGCGGAAGGCCGCCCGCCCCTGCCGGGCCGTGCGACTCCACGGAGAGCGTATCGAGCTGGACGGACGCGTCGGGTGCATCCTCGGCGCGTGCCGCGGTGGTTGCGACCGGAAGTAGGGTTATCAGTAAAACGAGCCGCCGCGCGAGCCGGGCTCTTTTGAGTTCGGACGAAGATGAGAGCATATCGGCTAATTCTGGCACGGCGACACGATCTGATCTGCCGAAACAGTCAGGTCAGGCGGACGTGTTATGTTAGAAATCTTGTCGATTGAGCCGTTATCGGGCGAAAAACCCTTGATCAAGCGCTATGTTTTAGAATGAATTCTAAACGAGATTTGCGCTCTGTTTCGCCGGAGCGATGATAAAATAATATGACAGCGCTGAATGTCCGAAGACTTCCGCAAAAGCTATCAGCCAAGCTTATGGCGCCGTGAACTCTACTCGCAGCGCGCAGATACGCTCACATCGAATTTGGAGCGTTACAGGCAGGGCGACAGGATCCATCTTGGCTGTTCAAGCCCCCGGTGGTGGAACGAACGGATCGCGCGGCGCCGGGTGCGGAGTCAGCGCCCGCTCGACCCGAATCCGCTCGCGCCGCGCTCCGAGCCCGGGCCCGCCTCGCCCTCCAGCACGGTCAGGACCGGCCGGGCGATGCGCGTGAACACCAGTTGGGCGATCCGCTCGCCGGGCTCGATCCGGATCGGGGCGGCCTCGGCACGGTTCCAGGCGGAGACCATCAGCGGTCCCTCGTAATCGGCGTCGATCACCCCCGTGCCGTTGCCCAGCACCAGCCCCTCCCGGTGGCCGCGGCCGGAACGCGGGAAGATCAACCCGCACCACGCCGGATCGCGAATCAGCACGCTGAACCCGGCCGGGATCAGAATCGGTGCCCCCCGCGGCAGAAGCTCCAGCGGGGTGTCCAGGCAGGCATGCAGATCGAGGCCGGCGGCTGCAGCCGAGCCCCAGCGCGGAAAGCCCCAGCCGGTCAGGCGCGGGTCGAGGATCCGCAGTCCGACTTCGGGCAGCGCGCTCACCCGCCGAGCCGTTCGATCGCGTTGGCGAGCGCCAGAATGCGCCGGGCCGACTCCACGTGCAGGCGCTCGACCATCTTCCCGTCCACGGCAACCACTCCGCGATCGCGGTTCTCCGGTGCTTCGAAGACGTCGAGCATCCGTCGCGCGCCTGTAACGGTTGCGGCATCCGGCCCGAAGGCGGTATTGGCCGGGCCGATCTGGCTCGGATGGATGAGCATCTTGCCGTCGAAGCCAAGGGCGCGGCCCTGCGCGCATTCGGCCTCGAAGCCGGTCGCATCGTTCAGATCGGTGAAGACGCCGTCGATCGCCTCGATCTCGTAGGCCCGCGCGGCGGCGAGCACCGTCATCAGCCAGTGCGTGAGCGCAGCCCGCCCCGGCGGTGGGATCCGCGCCGCCTTCAGCAGGTCGTTCGGGCCGATCACCAGAGCGGCGAGCCGCCCGTCGACGTCCCGCGCCGCCCCGGCGATCTCGGCGGCGTTCACCACTGCCATCGGCGTCTCGATCATCGCCCAGACCCGGGTTGCCGCCGGCGCGCCGAGCCGGCGCAGGCGTGAGCCGACGGCGATCAGCGCGTCGGAGGTGCGTACCTTCGGCACCAGGATGGCGTCCGGGGCGGCGGGGCCGAGGGCCTCGAGATCGGCCTCGCCGTCTTCGGTCTCCGGCGAATTGATCCGCACCACGACCTCGCGGCGGCCAAAGCCCCGGGCGGCTACCGCAGCGGCAACCTGCGCGCGGGCTGCCTCCTTGGCCCCCGGAGCTGTCCCGTCCTCCAGATCGATCAGGATCACGTCGGCGGGCAGCGTGCGCGCCTTTTCCAGCGCCCGTGCGTTGGAGCCGGGCATCGCCAGCACGCTGCGGCGGGGACGGATCTCGCTCATCACGCTTCTCCCGATTCGGCGGCGGCCAAGCGATGCGGATAGCGGTCCGCGCCAGCCCGGACAAGAACGCAGCCCCGGCCAGGTTCCGGCGCGGGCCACAGGAGGATCGCGATGGCGCGGTGGATCGCAGGACTCGATGGTTGCCGCGGTGCCTGGGCCGGGGCCCTGCTCGATCTCGACGACCCCGACCGGCACCGCTGCGCCCTGTTCCCGGACGTGGCCGCGATCCTCGACGCGCCGGAGCGGCCTCTGGTGATCGGGATCGACGTGCCGATCGGCCTGCCGGACCGGATCGTCGATGGCGGCCGGGCGGCCGATCTGGCGGCGCGCGCCAAGCTCGGCCCGGCGCGGTCGTCGGTCTTCCCAATGCCGCCGCGGGCGGCCATTTACGCTGCCGACTACGACACCGCTAAAGCCCTGTCCCGGGCGGCGAGCGACCCGCCCTTCGCGCCCTCGATCCAGGGCTACAACATCTTCCGCTATGTCCGCGCGGTGGACACGCTCCTGCGGGCTCGGCCAGACTTGCGCGACCGGATCCACGAGGTTCACCCGGAGGTGGCATTCCACGCCCTCAACGGCGACCGGCCCCTCGGCCTCCCGAAGAAGGGGCGCAACGCCCGCCTGGGGCTCGATCGCCGGCGGGAACTCCTGTCCACGGCGGGGCTGCCGGCCGCGCTGCTTGACGCCCGGGCCAAGGGAGTCCCGCAGGACGACCATCTCGATGCGCTGGCCGCGCTGGTGGTGGCGCAGGATATCGCTTTGGGCCGAGCCCGGCCGCTCCCCGACCCGCCGGCGCGGGATGGGCACGGCCTGCCCGTGGTGATCTGGGCACCGGCCCGGCGGGAGACGCCGATCCCGTGAAACGAGCGTGCGTCAGCGCCGCGCCGCCTGGGCCGGCGGCGGCGTGAACGCGCCGCTCCAAGTGGTGGTCTGATTCGTCGGTGACGCGAAGACCGTGATGAACGCTCCGGTGCCCTTCAGGCCCGCGAACGCGACCGTCGCCTTCCCGACCTTGAACGTGCCCGTGCCTTTCACCGTGCCCTGCCCCCGGTCCATCGTCACCGTCTCCACGGTGGTGACCGGGGCGTTATCGAAGGGCTGGTTGGGGCTCCTGTTGAGGCCGGAGCCGCGCTCCGCATCGCGGCCGGTCGGAGCTGACGTCTCTGGCCACGTGTCATGATCGTCGGATGGCGCGGCGGCGCTTTGAGGCCGAAGCGATACAGCAAACGGGAATACATCCATGTCCGGCGCGATCCTTGCGCCCTAGCTTTGACCCCATGAAAGCTGCGCCCACTCTCGCCATTCGCCACGTCGCCCGGGCGATCGTGCTCGATCCGCAGGACCGGATCCTGTTGATCGCTTACGCCTCCGTGCACGCCAAGGGGGCGGACGGGTCGCCGCTGCGGTTCTGGTTCATGCCTGGCGGCGGCCTTGAGCCCGGCGAGGATCACGTCACTGCCTGCCGCCGGGAACTCGGAGAGGAGATCGGCCGCACCGACGCGGCGATCGGCCCGCAGGTCGCTGCGTGCGACGGGCCGTTCCATCTGTTCCGCCAGCCCCGGGATGCCCGCGAGCGCTACTTCCTCGTCCGCCTGCCCGACGACCGGGTCGACACCAGCCGCCTCGCCGAGACCGAGGACAACCCCGTGCTCGGCACGCGCTGGTGGCCGATCGCCGAACTGCGCGCGAGCGGCGAACGCGTCGAACCGGCCGGCCTCGCCGATCTCGCGGCCGATCTCGCCCGCGGGATTATCCCGGCCCAGTCCCGCGTTCTGACTTGGCAAAGATCCTGATTTCAGCTGTATCACGATCGATAACGCAACGGAGCTGCTTTGATGTTTCCTGTCTATTTGACTGAAGGGTATCGATCGTTCCTTGAGCAGCGCTTTCCGGCCGAACGCCGCCGCTTCGCGCAACTGGCCGAATCGCAGAAGCCGGAGATCCTCGTCATCAGCTGCTGCGACAGCCGGGTCTCCCCGAGCGCGATCTTCGATGCCGGACCGGGCGAGCTGTTCACGATCCGCAACGTCGCCAACCTCGTGCCGCCCTATCAGCCAGACGAGAATTACCACGGCACCTCTGCGGCGCTGGAATTCGCCGTCCAGGCCCTGGAGGTGAAGCATATCGTCGTGCTCGGCCATGCCACCTGCGGTGGCGTGAAGGCCTACGCCCAGAAGGCGAAGCCCCTCTCCGAGGGGAACTTCATCGGCAAGTGGGTCTCGCTCGTGGAACCCGCGGTGGCGAAGGCCGGCGATCCCGAGGCGCCGAACTACCTGACGCGCCTCGAATACGCCGTGGTGGCGCAGGGCCTCGAGAATCTGATGACCTTCCCGTTCGTCAAGGAACGGGTCGATGACGGCCGGCTCCAGCTCCACGGTGCACATTTCGGCGTGTCGACCGGGTCCCTGGTCGTGCGCGATCCGAAGACGGGGGCGTTCCAGCCACCGCTCGACACGGCCGGCCTGCAGGTCCGCTCGGCTGCCGCCGTCACGTGTGACTGACATCGTGGCGGCGCAGCAACTTTCGCCGCGCACACCTAAAAAAGGCGGCTCGCCTGTGCGAGCCGCCTGTCCTGCCGGCCCAGCTCATGCCAGGCCGACACGATTGCAGTGGACCTTACCGGGCGCCAGCCAGACGCTGCGCGTGGTCGTAGTGCATCTGCAGGGCCGGAAGGGCCTGCTGGGCGTAGTTGCGCAGGGCCGGGTTTGGGCCACCCTGAGCGTAGGCCTGGGTCATCGCGATGGCCATCTGGTGGGCCTCGATCTGCTGCGTTGCGTAGAGCCGGTCGAAGCGCGGGCCGGGCGGGGTTGCCGACAGCTCGGACAGCATCGCCTGCTGCTGCGGGCTCGGCTGCACCAGGGTGGAGGCCCCCGTCGCCATCATGTCACCGCCGCCGAGACGACCGCCGGCCGCAGCACCGTTCGCCGCGCCCGTGCCCGCACCCTGGAGACCGCCGCCCGGGCCGCCCGACAGGGTGCCGCCGACCACGCCGGTCGCCGCACCGACGCCGGCGCCCACGGCGCTTCCTGCCACCGCGATCGGAGCCGTGATCAGTCCGCCGAGGCCCGGATCGCCCCCCGCCATTGCTCCGGGCTGCCCGCCGGCCAGCGCCACGTTAGCAGCCTGATGATCGCGGAGCGCCTCCTGGGCATAGGACCGGATCCGCGGATTGCGCGACTTGGACAAGGCGATCTGCGAGGACTGGATCTCGAACGCGTTCGACTGCATCGACTGCAGACGGAAATCGTTGGCGCTCTGCGCCAGCGCTGGCGTCGACAGAGCCAGAACAAGTGCGGAGGCGGCGGCGTAATTCTTCAGCATCAGAAACCTCGCTACGAGATGGATGTGCAAACGGGGATGGGATATCCGGCGGAGATCGAAGACCTCACGCGGCGCGTTCGCGATATACTCTGTCAACGGGACCAACGACCTATGGTTCCTGCCGGTTTCACCCCGGATCCGGCCCGTGGTTGAGGTTTGGCCCAGGCGCGCCTGCGCCGGCGTCCCGGATTTCGGCTGCCCCGGGAGCCGGGTGGCGGGACCTAGGACTCGCCCGCGCCGATTGCTGAGCGCCGGATGATCCTCGTCCCGATCCAGATCCTGCGCGGCTGCGCCGCCCTGATGGTGGTCTGGCACCACACGCGGCACGAAGTGGAACTCCTGGCGCAGCGCGGCGGCCCGGCTTTCGATCCGGGCACTCTCCTGCCCTGGTGGGGCGGTGTCGACCTGTTCTTCGTGATCTCCGGCTTCGTCATCGTCCTGGCGAGCGGAGCCCTGTTCGGAGTGCCTGGCGGCCGGGCCCGCTTCCTGGCGCACCGGATCGCCCGGGTGGTGCCGCTCTACTGGCTGCTGAGCTTGGTCTATCTCGCCCTCGCCCTGGCCCGTCCGGACGTCCTCGGGGAGGCTGCCGCCCTCGTCCACGATCCGGCCGCCCTGCTGGCGAGCTTCCTGTTCTGGCCGGCTGCCCGACCGGACGGCACGATCCAACCGCTCTACGGCCTCGGCTGGACCCTGAACTACGAGGCCTTCTTCTACGGGCTGTTCGCCGCCGGGCTCGGCCTGGGGCGGCGCGGCGCGATGGTCTGGCTCGTCGCGGCCCTGGTGCTCCTCGTCACCGCCGGGACCGTTCGGCCGGACCTGCCCCTGCCGCTGCGCTTCTGGGCGAACCCGATCGTACTCGAATTCGCTGCCGGGGCCGGGCTCGCCCTCGCCTATCGGAGCGGCGTGCGACCCCCCGTTCCGCTTCGTGCCGGCCTGGCGGGGCTCGGCCTCCTCGGCCTGATCCTGGCGGCCAGGCTGCTCGCCGATCTCGGCGAGGCCGACGGCTTCGTGCGCCCGCTCCTCGTCGGCGTGCCGGCCGCCCTGCTGGTGACATCCGCCCTGGGGCCGGGGCGCGACGCGGCGCAGGTTGCGCGTCTGCCGGCCCCGATCCGCGCCCTGGTGACGCTCGGCGATGCCTCCTACGCCCTCTACCTCGTGCATCCGTTCGCCCTGCGCCTCGTGCGCGAGATCCTGGTGCGGATCGGCCCGGCGCAGGCGCTGCACCCGTACGGCGGCATGGTGCTGATGCTGGCGGCGAGCGTCGCAGCCGCCCTCGTGATCCACCGGTTCGTCGAGACGCCGTTGACCCGCCGGTTTCGGCGGATCCTCGACCCCGGGACCGCGCAAATCGGTGTGCCCTCCGGTGCGGACCCGGTTCCCCACAGGCGCCTGCCGGATTAGCTTCGATCCCGAGGAGGACGAAGCCATGAAGACGCTGCTCGTACCCGTCGCGATGCACGACGCCCTACCCTCCGTGTTCGAGACGACGCGGCTCGCCGCGACGCGCTTCGGCAGCCTGATCGAGGGGGTTTCGCTGCGCCCGGCGCTCGCTGAATACGTCCCCGTCGATATGGTCGGCGGCATGACGTGGCTACGGGACGAGGAGGCCGACCGGGCCGAGGCCGAGGAGGCGGGTGGCCGCTTCGTCGCCTTCATGGATGCAGCCGGCATCCCCCGCCACGCCCGCGACGGGCTCTGCATACCGGAGCGGGTGCCGGATGCCGGGCCGCGCTACCGCTGGCGGCAGGACGTGCCGACCGGCGATGCATTCCTCGGCCAGTACGCCCGGCTGTTCTCCGCCACGGTGGTGGGCCGCCCGGGCACCACCGACAACGCGCCGCGCATGACCACCTTCGAGACCGCCCTATTCGAGAGCGGCCGGCCGATCCTGCTCGCGCCCCCCGCCCCACCGGCGAGCCTGGGCGACGCCATCCTGATCGCCTGGAACGGCTCCACCGAGACCGCACGCGCCGTCGCCTTCGCGATGCCGCTTCTGCGCAAGGCCCAGCGGGTGCTGGTGCTGAGCGTCGAGGGCGGCATGGTCCCGGGCCCGACCGCCCAGGACCTCGCTCAGGCGCTGGCTTGCGAGGGGGTCGAGGCCGGGCATCGCGCCCTGCCGGCGGGGCGGCGCGCGCCCGGCGAGACCTTCCTGGCCGAGGCCAAGGCCTTCGGCTGCGACCTGCTGATCAAGGGCGCCTACACCCAGAGCCGCCTGCGCCAGATGATCTTCGGCGGCGTCACCAGCCACGTGCTGGCCCATGCCGACATGCCGGTGCTGATGGCGCATTGAACTGCCGGACTACATTCACCGGCGGGAACCGGGGCAATTCCCCTCGCGTTCGGCTCCGGCCCGCCCAGACCCCGCAAGGATACCCGTGACGAGCCTCGTAAAGCGCAGCCTCCTCGCCGCCCTGATGATGGCGGCGTCCGTCACCGCCGCGCGGGCCGAGCCCATGGTGGCCCGGTTCCGGGGGACGGTGGTGCGGGCCGAGTCCGACCGCATCCAGATCCGGCGGCCGAGTGGCAGCACCCTCACCCTGCGCATGGATCCGAAAACCCGGGTCTACGCGGTGAACGGGTCGGACCTGCGGGCGATCAAGCCCGAGAGCTATGTCAGCGTGATCGGCGTCGCGGGCGCGGGCCCGCGTCGTGCCACGGCTGTGACGTTGTACTCGCCCTCCGAGCGCGGTTTCGAGGCCGGGACTCAGCCGTGGGATACGGCCCCCGGGGCGACGCTGACGGCCGGCAGGGTCGCAGACCTGCAGCGCGGTTCGACCCTGCGGCTGGCCCTCTCCTATGAAGGCGGGCAATCCGCGTTCGAGATCCCGAACGATACGCCGGTGACCCAGTTCTCACCCGGCGAGCGTGCCCTGCTCCAGCCCGGCGCGGCCGTGACGATCTTCGCCGGGTCGGACGCGGACGGAGCCCTCGATGCCGGGACGATCGCAGTCGGCCGGCAGGGCGCCATCCCGGGCCTGTGAAGTTTCGGCAGGGGCCGCGTCATCGTTCCCGCGCTCGGACCGCGCGCGGGATGCAAAGCTGCGCTACATCGGTTTGCGATGACCGATTCCGCCTTCGCCCTCGATCCGCGCTTGGCCGCCGACACCGTTGAGGTCGGTGACCTCGCCCTGTGTCGGGTGTTGCTGATGGACGATGCCCGGTTCCCGTGGCTGATCCTGGTGCCGCGCCACGCCGACCTCACAGAGATCACCGACCTGCCCGAGCCGGATGCCGCGACCCTGTGGCAGGAGATCCGCATCGCCACGGGTGTGATGCAGGCCCTGGCCAAGCCCGACAAGGTGAATGTCGCGGCTTTAGGCAACGTCGTGGCGCAGCTCCACTTTCACGTGGTCGGCCGCTTCCGGTCCGATCCAGTCTGGCCCGGCCCGGTCTGGGGGTTCGGGACGCGCACGCCCTACCCGCTCCATGCCCGCGCGCAGCTCATCGAGCGCGCCGGCGCCCTGTTCTCCGCAGCCTGACTTCGCGCATGACCGATCCCCGCGACACCCTCGGCTTTGTCCGGAACCGCCTCGACCGTCATTCGGCCGAGCAGCCCGAAGAGGCGGTGCCCGCCGTCGATGCGCCCGATGCGCGCCTCGTCCTGCTGTGCGGCGACCGGTTCGTGCTGCGCGGGGACACCACGCTGATCGCACCCGATATCGCAGCGGACCTCCTCACGGGCACGCGGATCTTCCTCGGGTATCGGGACGGACGGCCGGTTTTCGCGCAGGCTGCGCCCGCAGAAGCCGCGGAGCGCTTCGCGGGGGACGACACCCGCACCCTCGACTTGCGCAGCATTGCCACCGACTCCGCCGTGGAGGCGGAGGAACTGGGCCTGCTGGCGGTCGCCAAGTCGATGCTCGACTGGCATGCCCGCCACGGTTTCTGCGCCAATTGCGGCACCGCCACGGAGTCGAAGGCCGGCGGCTTCCGGCGGGAATGCCCCTCTTGCGCCGCCCATCACTTCCCCCGGGTCGATCCCGTGGTGATCATGCTGGTGCGGCGGGGCGATGCCTGCCTGCTCGGCCGCGGCCCGCATTTCCGGCCGCACATGTATTCCTGCCTCGCGGGTTTCCTGGAGCCCGGCGAGACGATCGAGGACGCCGTACGCCGCGAGGTGTTCGAGGAGACGCATATCCGCGTCGGTGCGGTGACCTATCGGACCTCGCAGCCCTGGCCGTTCCCGTCATCGCTGATGATGGGCTGCGCCGCAGAGGCCTTGGATGGGGCCATCGTGACCGATCCGGCCGAGCTGGAGGACGCCCGCTGGTTCAGCCGCTCCGATGTCGCCGCCATGCTGGACGGTACCCATCCGGAAGGCATTCAGGCCCCGCCGCCCATGGCGATCGCCCACTACCTGATGCGCGCCTTCGTGGCCGGCAAGACCTGAGAGGCGCCTCAACCCGGCTGGCCAGCGCTCCGGTTCGAATCGTCCGCGGGGTTGATAAAGTTCAATCTGAACGGCCCAGAGCCGTTGGATTGCAGTCTCATCGGCTCGGCGGTGGTCCATAACGAATAGGGCATGTCTTCCGGCCTGCCGATCGGATCGAATCCAGGCCCGAGGAACGATACTCAATGTGATACTGAATTTTCGAGCGTGACCCACAGTTTGCCAGCGCCAAGCGCACGGCTGACGCGATGCCCCCAGGGTTACATCGCTTCGCTCGAGACAACAGAGCGTAGTACCGCCGGAGAAATCAGTTTCAGACCGCCACGCGGTTCTGCTCCGCCTTGGCCGACACCGCGCTCCGCATCTCGGAGAATGCCTCGCCCACCATCAGCAGCGCCGGCCCATCGACGCCCGAAGCCTCCACCCGGTCGGCGAGGTCGGCGGCGGTGCCGCGCACGGCCTGCTGGTTCGGGCGGGTGGCGTTGAACACCAGCAGCGCCGGAGTTGCGGGAGCAAGCCCCTCCTCCACCGCACGGGCCAACAGCGCCCGCAGCGTGCGCTTGGGCATATAAACCACCGTGGTGACGCTCGGATCGGCAAGCGCCCCCCAGTTCAGGTCGTCCGGCAGGGCGCCGCGGCGGTCGTGTCCGGTCACGAACTGGAGGCGGCGGGCCGCGTCGCGATGGGTCAGCGAAACGCCCAAAGCCGCCGCCGCGCCCTGCGCCGCCGAGACGCCTGGCACCACCGTGACTGGAATGCCGGCAGCCCGGCAGGCCTCGATCTCCTCGCCGGCCCGGCCGAAGACCAGCGGATCACCGGATTTCAGACGCACCACCTGCTTGCCCGAGCGGGCGAGCTGCACCATCAGCGCGTTGATGTCGTCCTGGCGGCAGGACGGGCCGTGGCCGGTCTTGCCGACCAGCATGGTGCGGGCCTCGCGGCGGGCGTAGTCCAGGATCTCGGGGGCGACGAGGTCGTCGTACAGGATCACATCGGCGTTGCGCAGGGCCCGCAGCGCCTTGAGGGTCAGGAGCTCCGCGTCACCCGGGCCAGCGCCGACCAGCGTCACCGCTCCGCCTTTCGGCGCGGCCTCGGTTTCGCCGAGCAACTCGGTAAGGTCCGCGTCGGTCGGCGCCCGGTCGGGCTCTGCGAAGGCGCGGTCGGTGAACCGCTCCCAGAAGACGCGCCGCTCCGCAAAGCCATGGAAGCGCGCCGTCACGCCGTCCCGCCAGTCGCGGGCCGCGCCCATCCAGCGGGCGAATCCACGGGGCAGCATCGCCTCGATTCGGGCGCGCACGGTCTGGCCGAAGACCGGGGCGGCACCCTCCGTCGAGATGCCCACCACCAGCGGTGAGCGATTGACGATGGCGCCGAACTTCACGTCACAGAGATGCGGCCGGTCGACCGCATTCACGATCGCGCCGGTACCGCGGGCGGCCGCCACGAAGGCGACGCACTCTGTCTCGTCTTCCATCGCGCCGATGCAGAAGGCCGAGCCCCACAGGTCGTCGGGGGTCCAGGCACGTTCGTGCAGCACCACCTGCCCGTCGACGATCTCACCCGGGACCGCGCGCAGCTCCTCGCTGGGCTCGGGGGCGTAGACGTCGACATGGGCGCCGGCGGCGGCGAGCAGCTTCACCTTCCAGGGCGCGCCGCCGGAGGAGCCGGCGAGCACGACCCGCTTGCCGCGCAGGGGCACGAAGACGGGCAGCACCGCCAGCGGCTCCAGACCGGCGGCTTTGGTCTCGCGGGGCGCGCGGGCCGCGCGCAGGGGGGTCTCGGTCACGGGCCTGTCCTGAATCGTCTCGAACCGGCCTCTCCCGTCCACACCTCAGGAAGAGGTGATCGGGTTGGACGGGCCGGTCTGTCCTCGCACCGGAGTGTATCAGACAATCACGCCGCGCGGGCGGTCTGCCCGGCCAGCATCTTGCGGATCTCCGGTATGCAAGACCCGCAATTCGTTCCGGCCTTGCAGACGGCACCCACCGCCTCCACCGATCCGGCGCCCGCCGCGATGGTGGCAGCGATCACGTCGGCGCCGACGCCGTGGCAGGCGCAGACCACCGGGCCCGCTGATGCGGTGGCGGCACGCCCCGAGAGCAGCGCGAGGCGCTCGGGCGTCTCGGGCTCCTCTGCGGCGAACAGGGCCTTGGCAGCCTCCCAGTCGGGGCGCGCACCGGCGGGCGCGTAGGCAAGGCTGGCGACGAGGCGCGTGCCGTCATAGACCGCGCAGCGGTAGCGGTCGCGGGCGTGGTCGGCGTACTCAGCCAGCTCGCAGCCCCGCAGCGCTTCGCTCTGGATCAGCCCGCGCACCATCATGGCGACGGCCCGGGAGCTGTCCTGGGTGGCGAACTGCACACCCCAGCCGCCGGTGATCGCCGCCCGCGCCCACCACCAACCCTCCGGCAGCGCCACCTGCGCCCGGGACAGCAGGAAGCCTCGGGCGCGATAGGCCACCGGAGCAATCAGGGCCGGCGTCGCCTTCAGCTCCGGTTGGCCGGAAACCGGATCCGGCATGCCGCGTACCAGGGCGCCGACCCGGGCCTTCGACGCGAAGGCGCCGCCCCAGTGCATCGGCATAAATAGGTTGCCCCGCACCACCGTGTCGGTGACCGTCACCTCCAGCTCAACCTCGCCGTGCTCGCTGGCGAGCCGCGCGATGCCGCCATCCGTGAGCCCGTACGCGGCTGCGTCGTCCGGATGCACCTCGACGAACGGGACGGCGCGGTGGGCAGAGAGGCGCTGGCTCTTCCCGGTGCGTGTCATCGTGTGCCAGTGATCGCGCACCCGGCCGGTGTTGAGCACGAAGGGGAATGCCTCCGACACCGCCAGCGCGAGGGCCGGAGGCTGCACGGCGACGAAGCGCGCGCGCTGGTCGAACGTGTAGAACCGCCCGTCACCGAACAGGCGCGCCTTGCCCTGCGGCGCGCCCCTCGGTCCCGATCGCTTCGGGATCGGCCATTGCACCGGCAGGTTCACGTCGTAGGCGGCGTCGCTGAGGTCTGTGAGCGCGCCGAGGTCGAAGTCGCGGGTGCCGTTGTTCTCGTAGGCCGAGAGCCCGGCATGCTCGCGGAAGATCGCGGCAGCGGAGTCGAACGCGAAGGCCCGGCCGTGGCCGAGCCGGCGGCCGACCTGCGCCAGCACCGCCCAGTCGGGCCGGGCCTCGCCGGGGCTTTGCAGGAACCGGCGCTGGCGCGAGATCCGGCGCTCGGAATTGGTGACCGTGCCGTCCTTCTCGCCCCAGGCCTGTGCGGGGAGCAGTACGGTGGTCTTGCCGAGACCCTGCGCAGTGTCCGAATCCGCCACCGCCTCGGAGACCACGTACAGGTCGAGGCCGTGAAGTGCTTCCCGGATCATGTCGGCCCGCGGCATCGAGACCAGCGGATTGGTGCCCATCACCCACAGCGCCTTGATCTTGCCCCGCGCGACCGCCTCGAACAGCGCCACCGCCTTCATGCCCTCGCCGGTGATGATCCGCGGGGCGCCCCAATAGCGGCGCACCCGGTCGACCTCCTCGGGGGCGAAGTGCATGTGGGCAGCCAGCATGTTGGCGAGTCCGCCGACCTCGCGCCCACCCATGGCGTTGGGCTGGCCGGTGAGCGAGAACGGCCCGGCACCGGGCTGCCCGATCCGGCCGGTGATCAGGTGGCAGTTGATGATGCTGTTGCCCTTGTCGGTCCCCTGTGCCGATTGGTTCACCCCCTGCGAGAAGGCCGTGACCACTCGGCGCGTGCCGGCGAACAGGGCGTAGAAGGCCGCGATCTCGGCCTCCGCCACGCCGGTGGCGGCAGCCACAGCGGTGACGTCCGGCGCAATCTGGCGAGCGCGGTCGAGGGCTGCATCGAGGCCGGCGGTATGGGCCTCCACGAAGGCGCGATCACGGAATCCGTTGTCGGCGAGGTAGACCAGCAAGCCCGAGAACAGCGCGGTGTCGGTCCCCGGCCGGATGCCCAGGAACAAGTCGGATTCCTGCGCGGTCTGGGTCCGGCGCGGATCGATGACGACGAACTTGGTGCCGCGGCGTTCCTTGGCATCGGCCATGCGGCGGAACAGGATCGGGTGGCACCACGCGGTGTTGGAGCCGACCAGCACGATCAAATCGGCCTCATCGAGATCCTCATAGCAGCCCGGCACCGTGTCGGAGCCGAAGGCCCGGCGGTGGGCCGCCACCGCGCTCGACATGCACAGCCGCGAATTGGTGTCGACGTGCGGCGTGCCGATGAAGCCCTTCGCGAGCTTGTTGGCGACGTAATAATCCTCGGTGAGGAGCTGCCCGGAGAGGTAGAAGGCGATCGATTCCGGCCCGTGCTCCTCGGCGACCGCGCTGAGCTTTTCCACGATCGTGTCGAGGGCCGCATCCCACGAGACCTGGCCGCCGTCGACCTGCGGGTGGAGCAGGCGGTTCTCCAGCGACAGGGTCTCGCCGAGCGCCGAGCCCTTCGAGCACAGGCGGCCGTAATTGGCCGGATGCTCGGAATCACCCGCGATGGCGGCGCCGCCCTGCCCGTCCGGGGTCGCGAGCACGCCGCACCCGACCCCGCAATAGGGGCAGGTGGTCCGCACCGTCGGCGCCGCCGCAGGCTGGGTCATGGATACAGTCCTCGAAGATTCGCGCCGCCGTTTCCCTCCCCCCTCTGCGGGGGAGGGT